>DATLAJ010000091.1 GCA_035527515.1 bacterium | reverse complement strand
ACCGCCCTTGCCGTCGGTTCCAGAACCGTTTGCTCTTCCGCCCGTAACCGTTAGGCCCTCAATCGTGAGGCTATCCGCCTGGGCGCAATAGATGACGTGATATGCGGTTTCCTGGGCGTCGAGTATTACTGTGTCGGCCCCATCGCCTAAAAGCGATACATAGGACTTCATCTGAAGTGGGAAACTCTCGCCGCTGGCCGAGGGCGAATAGGTCCCGGCGGCTATGTGAATCGTAGCAGGACCGCCCTCTGTGCCACTTACAGAAGACAATGCGTGAGTGATCGTTTTCCACGGCGCAAGCGGCGATGCGCCGGTGTTTGCGTCAGTTCCGTCGTTTGAATCGACATAGTAATCCGCAGCCGGAAGAATGGCGACCACCAAGGACAAGCATACGGCAACTACGACGAGAAGATTCAAATGCTGCATTTTCCGCCCTCCATTTTCATTGTTACACGCTGCTGTCGCCCAGCGAATCCCAGTTTTCACAAGGAACGGCCATTTCTCCGATGTTCCCACACTGCCCTATCAATCATAGGCAGCTTGAGCTCGGTCCATCGACCTTAAACTAACCACATACACTGCGCCGCGGCCCTCAAGGAGTCAAACTCTGGGTCTATCTCGTGCGGAACCGCAGGCTATCTCACCCCTTCACTCATCTTACAGCACGAGCCAGCATACTCGATTCTCCCTCGGTTAGTATCTAGCGCGCACATGACCCCTTGCGGCACAGTGGTCTTCCGAGCAATATGGCCGAATGGGAGGCCGGAAAGGACTGGGTAAAGCCTGCCGGCGAACCTCTCCTTAAAAACGTCTCCGAGAGAAAGCGAAGGTTTGCCCCCGCGCGGGTAGCATCGCACGAAGCGGCCCAGCAACACGCCTGCAACGTGCGAGAGGACCCCGGCGAGCTCAAGCTGCATTAGGTAGCGGTCGATCCTGTATGGCGGCTCATCGACATCTTCCAAGAAGAGAATGGCGCCTCGGGTATCCGGGAAGTAGTCCGACCCAAGCAGCGAAACAAGGACCGATAGGCACCCCCCGATAAGCCTTCCGGTGCACTGACCGGCAGAGAGCGCTTCGATACTACTAGCCGGGGTCTCCGAGAACAGTCGTGCACCCGGACGGGCCTCAAGTGCACGCAGCATCCGGCCAAAGACCATTGAGGCGCTCCGGCCAGCGAGGTCAATCGAGGCGACCGGCCCGTAGAAGGTGACTAGATTGCAGCGGGCAAGAAGCGCCAGTTGAAGCGCCGTCGCGTCGCTGTATCCAATGAGAGGCTTGGGGTTCTGACTGACGAGATCATAATCAATGAGATCAAGCAGCCTCGCACACCCATAGCCGCCTCGGGCAAGGATGATCGCATCAACGGCTGGGTCGGCGAACATCGCGTTCATGTCCGAGGCGCGCTCCTTGTCAGTTCCCGCGAGGTATCCGTGCGCCTCAAACAGATGCGTAGCAAGCTTGACGCGATAGCCGCGCTGGGTCAGGAATTGCGCTGCCTTGTGTATCGAGACCTCATCAACGGGTCCCGAGGGGGCGGCTATCCCCACGGTGCCACCCGGCGGCAGTGGCCTCGGCTTCAACACCCCGATATCCTCCCGCAGTGTGGCAAGCTGTGTGCGATACCCCGTTGAGACCTATTCGATGAATACAAGCGAATACCAGTTCTGTTTCTCCGACCCGCCTGGGTGCTTCAAGGTCTCTATGGGTAAGCCCAGTCCGCGCGCGGTGGCAAAGACGTCTATACCCATCCCCTGCATTGCAGGCCTCGCCCGGACAGGGTCAACACATGGCTTGTCCATTTGAAAAGCACACGTCTCGCATATCGTGCAATCGCTCAGGCTGAATGCGAAGTAGTAGTCATCGACGTAGGCTTGGCTCTCTATCGCGAAGGAGATGTTCTGGTTGTCCTTTTGATTGTCGGCGTGTATTAGGAGCGCCCACGAGTATTTTCTTAGCACGGGCTCGGCGTCCCAGGGCATCAGGGCCTTTGGCGCGGACGGGCAGACCCAGCTGTTGTTCCAGCCGGAGCACCCATACATACACTTCAGTATCGTCCTATGGTCAAAGACTATGCCTTCGACTGGGATGATGAGGGCATCAAGGGCGCCCATGTTGAGAGCCTGCTTGGCGTAGCCGGAGAATAGTTCGCGAGCCTGCTCAATGTTCATGGGTTTCGGGGCTCTAGGCATAGAAAACCTCATCGAACTCTAACCATTGCTCTCGGACGGCGCCTTCAGCCGCAAGTAGGACGGTGTGTATATCCTGTGGGAGGGTCCCGCGCTGTTAATCTGCTCGATCGTGAACACCCTCTCGAGCTCTATCACCTCTGCCTGGGGCTCTGGCAATTCATCGAAGTGGGTCGCTATCAGCGTTACAGTAACACTATCGCCAGCTCCCTTTTCAAGCCTTGTGCCGCAGAAGACCTTGGCCATAGGACTGACAACGCGCGATATCCTCGACTTGAGCTCAGTGTCCTCGGAAGCGGTAACCTTGTAGCCGAGCGTTGTAACAAGAAGCACCGCCTGGGCTGCATCCATGGGCGGGTGATCGATGAGGTTTTTGTGGAGCAGCTGTTCGAGCAGTTCATCAACCACGCCCTCGCCGGACGCAGACGCCTGTGCAACCACCATCATCCCGCCATCCTCGATTACCGCCCTTATAGAGCCAAAATCTATCGACATTCTCGCAGGACGCAGGACGAGGTCCGTCACACTTCCTATGATGCGCACCAGCTGGTCATCACGCAGCTTGAGCGCCTCGTAGTAGGTCAGCCGGTCGCTCAGCGAGAACAGTCTGTCGTTGGGAATGACGATGATGCTGTCAGCAGAGGAGCGGAGCTTTGCTATTCCCTCGCTGGCGCTATCGGCCTTCTGACGGCCCTCATACTCGAATGGTGAGGAGACAACCGCGACCGTTAGCACGCCCATATCTCTCGCCATCTTCGCAAGATAAGCTGCCGCCCCGGACCCAGTGCCGCCTCCCATGCCTGCCACGATGATCACCATCCCATAGTTGGCGATTTTGTCGGCCCATTCTTCAGATGCCTCCTCCGCGGCGGCTCTGCCGAGGTCAGCATTGCCTCCGCTGCCTATGCTCCTAGCTGTGTGCTTACCAAGCAGGAGTTTCCACTCGATCGTGAGCCGCTCAAGAGACATGTAGTCAGTATCGATAGCGATGAAATCGAGCGATGAGGGAGCCATGCTTTGCATCTGCTCCACTGTGTTACAGCCGTCGCCGCCGACACCCGCGACGAGGACCTTCGTCTGCGGAGCATCACATTCATCACTGGCAAACCACACAAACGGACATTCCTGCCTGACCGACAACGGTAGTGTCCTAATAGGAAATGAGACCCCTGGCGGAACAATCTCTACTATGCTTCCCATTCTTCCTTACCTCCAAATTAAGTCAAAAATATGTTCTTACAGGTCAAAGCGTTCCACGCCCGACTGAGGAACGAGCGTTCTTGCCCCGCAAAGCTGCTAACACCGGCCGCCCGCTCATAGCCGAACGACAAAAGCCCCATCACGCTCGCAAAGCCTGGGTCGTCCAGAGCCCCGTCGAAAGACCTGGTATCGGCGCACTTGCCTGTCTGCGCCTGCATGCCGAATATGTACGACGCCAGCCCACAAAGGCCCGAGTCTTGCGAGGCGCGGCCGGTCAGAACCACGCCGCGCTTGATGAACTGCTCTGCGTCCGTCCGCCTAATGTCGTTTCTGAGCGTGAGGAGTATCTCAGCATTTCTGGACGACATTGCCCTGACAACCTTCGGGTCGGCCGTGGTCTCCTCGACCTCCGAGACCAATGACTCGAGGCGCCCCTCTGTCGGGCGAGGCATCTTTGAAGCGCGGCCGGTGCTGAGCTTGACCTCTTCCGCACTGCGCATGTCGCAACCGAGGCAGTGCGCCACATCCCTGGTGACGAATCCACCGGCCATAGCCACACAGCTGACGTATCGTGGAGACCCACCGAAATAGATGATTGCATCCGTTGTGCCCTTCCCAATATCTATCAGCAGGACACCATCTTCCATCTGGTCAGGTGTGAGGCACGCTCTAGCGGAAGCCAGGGACTCCAACATAACAAGCCTAGCCGAAAGATGCGCCTCCCCGAGGGCACACTCCAGATCGTTCAGGGCGCTCTGGGACGCCAGAATCACCTTCACGTGCGCATCGAGCCTTTGTCCTGTCTTGCCGACTGGGTTCTTGATGAACTTGCGGCTATCGACCGCGAAATCCTGGAGAATCGTATGCAGCATTCTCTCATCAGAGTGAACCGTAACGGACTTCGCGTCTTCAAGCGCGTGGCGAAGATCGCTCTCGACGATTGCTCGCATGGCGCAGGTGTCCTTGGACGAGGAAGACCCACTGAGCGATATAGTTCCCACGCTATCGACCGAGCGTGTGTGCCGACCGTTCAAGGATACGACAACATCTTTGACCCCGGTCGATGCCATCACCGAGGCCTGCTCGGTGGCTGTCCTGATCGAGTCTGCGACCTTGCTGATGTCAACGAACTCTCCCCGCTCGACACCCCTGGTTCTCACCTCGCCCACGCCGATGATCTTCAGCGGCGCAGTGCTCACCTCATCATCCCCCAGCTCCAAATCCTCCTCTACTATCTGGGCGATAGCAGCCCGTGTTGTTTCTGAACCTACATCTAGGGCCGAGACAATCCGCGGCGTTCGACCGAACATTCTCCCTCCAATCCTCTCAGGTCTTTTTTCTTAGGATGATCTGGCCCCTGAATCTGAGGTCCACTGACCGGAATTCTCCCTTTTGACGAGCGACGTAGTCTTTTGCCATAACATACTTATGTATCTGTCCATTGAATGCATCCAGCGAGAAAACGAGCGCCGTACCACCTGCGTGGGGCCACACACGAACCTCAATCTGGTCAACGACCTCCACCCGCGAATGAGGGCCTAGATAGCCCAAAGCTAAGAGCGAATCGCACAGCGAGACCAGGTCTGGGAGAAACTCCTCCTGCACCTTGCCACCAAGACCAACGTTGCTGAACGTGAGCCCCTGCAAAGAGGGAAGTCCGGCCGCCGCTAGCTCACTTGGCAAAGGCACAAGGACGCCGTCGTCAGAAAGGCCCCAACCTCTGCCCTTAAGCTCCGTCACAAACCTCGCCCTCCGGCCTTGAACGTTCACTACAAGGGTCGAGGGATACAGCTTCTTCACCGTTGCGCTCTTCACCGATGGCATACTCGCAAACTCGCTTCTCATGTCCCCGACCGAAACGTCGAGAAGCGATCGCCCAATGTTGCCCAAGCAGCTGGACGCCGCCTGGGTGGTGTCGATGTCGCCCGGCGCCTCGATCAGTATCTGGCGAACGGAGAATAAAGAGTCAAAGAGTTTCCCCAGGACAGCCCTTGTCGGTGCAAAGAGCATCAGCCCCACAAGCGCTCCTCCAACGGCCCCAACGGTAACCAAGCTCGCTATACCCTTTGGCCAGGTGCGGCTGTGTCGCTTCTTCACGGGCGGCCTGGGCAAGGGCGGTCTATAGCAGAAATCGATTCGTTGCCGCGCGGCTTCTATCCGCTTGATTCTCATCTAATCACCTTGCGAGTTGGCAGTCGCCAGTCATCGGTTGCCCGTTGTCAGTTGTCAGTTCGCCTTCATCCTTCATCCTTCATCCTTCCGCCTTCTACGAGTTCGTTTCTGACCCCAATAGACACAGCCTCAAACCTCCATCAACCCATATTCGCCAAGGACCTGCACCTCGGTTGTGAGCACCACCCCGGTCGATCTCTTGACCTCATCCCTGACAAGCCTAATCAACGACAGGATGTCCGCCGCCAACCCTCTACCTTCATTAAGGATGAAATTGCCGTGCTTATTCGATATCCTTGCCGAGCCAACGCTACGCCCCTTCAGCCCTGCCTTTTCGATGAGCTCTCCGGCGCTAAGGCCGGCGGGATTCTTGAATACGCATCCGGCGCTCTTGTGAGAGAGCGGTTGCGATTCAGCCCGGCGCTGTGAGTAACCCCGAACCGCCTCGGCTGCCTCGTTGGGATCGCACTCCTGCAGTCGAAACGTCGCTCCAAGCACTATCTCGCCCGGGATGATGCCTGAATCGCGATAGGACGACTGGAAGTCGGAGCTTTGGAAAGCCTCAATGCCGCCATCCCCGAACATGAGCCAGACCCTCTCGAGGCAGTCCCAGACCGAACGCCCGAACGCCCCCGCGTTCAGAAACACAGCGCCTCCCACAGTGCCTGGGATGTCCGTCAAGGGCTCTAGGCCCGAAAGGCCTTTTTTGACAGTAGAGCTAACAAGGGCGGCGAGGGGTCTGCCGGCGCGGATAAACTCTCCATCGGTCGTCGCGTTGGCCTCGTGTTCAAGCCTCTTCAGCGTCACTACGACCCCTCGGAAGCCCCTGTCGTTTACAATCACGTTTGTCCCGTTGCCAAGTATGAAAAGCGGCACCGAGTAGGCCCCACAGAACTCGCCGAGCGCCGCCAACTGCTCAACCGTTGCAGGCTCGACAAATCCATCGGCCGGCCCGCCAACCCCGAAGGACGTGTGCATGCTCAGTGGCTCATCCCAGATGGGATGGCACCCCACCTGGGTGCATAGCCCGGACAGATTCTCTCTCCAACCTGCTGCCCCGATGCTTGCCTGCGCCATCAGCCCTCCCCCCCAAATCTCTGCTGAAGTCCACTAAGAACGACCTCGCCTATCTTGTAGATGTCCCCTGCCCCCAAGATGATGATCATGTCCCCCGGCCGCGCCTCGTTCACGAGGCGCTGGGCCGCTTGGGTCATCTCCTTGACAAAATGCGCCGAGCTGTGCCCCGCTCGCCTCACGCCCTCAAGAATGAGCCGCGCGCTGACCCCCTTAATTGGCTTCTCTCCCGCCGGATAGATCGAGGTGATAATCAGGAAGTCGGCATCCCCAAACGCGGTGAAGAATCGTTTAAGAAGGTCCTGTGTTCTTGTGAAGCGATGCGGTTGGAAAGCGACCAGGAGCCTTCTTTGCCAGCCTAATTTTGCCGCCTTGAGCGTCTCCCTTATCTCAGTTGGGTGGTGCCCATAGTCAACGATCACCATTATGTCATGCACCATGCCCTTGAGCTCGAAGCGCCTCTTGGGGCGGACGAACTTCGCAAGCGACTTTCTGATGACGTCGAAATCGATACCGAGCTCCAGCCCAACAGCAGTTGCAGCCAGGGCGTTATAGATGCTAAGCATCCCGGGCGTTGGAATCTCGATGCGGCCCAACCGCTGACGCCCTCCGCCAGACCGCCTGTAAACATCAAAACGACTCACGAAGCTCTCGAAGGCCATATCCTGGGCCATGAGGTCGGCCTCGGCACTAAGACCATAGGTAACCAGCCGGCGTTTGATCCTTGGGATGAGCGCCTTGAGGTTCGGCTGATCGAGGCACACGATAATCGTCCCATAGAACGGGACCTCGTTGGCGAATGCCACGAAGGTGCTGAAGAGCTCCTCCTCGCTTGCGTAGTGGTTCATGTGTTCTCGCTCAAGCGAGGTTATGACGCCAATCGTCGGGGAGACCTTGAGTATTGTGCCGTCAGATTCGCACACCTCGGCTACCAGGACGTCCCCAGCGCCCAGCCGGCCACCGCTGCCCACGTCGCTGACGATGCCACCGATCACGACTGTCGGGTCAAGATTAGCCGTTTTAAGGACCTCGGCGATCATGCTCGCAGTCGATGTCTTGCCGTGGGTCCCGGCCACCGCGATGCCGCACTTGTTCATCCGCATCAGCCCGGCAAGCATCTCCGCTCGCGGTATGATGGGGATGCTGGCCTTTCTTGCCGCAACGAGCTCAGGATTATCTCTCGCGATCGCATTTGAGAAGACAACCAGATCGGAGCCAGCGACATTGGCCGCTGCGTGGGGTATGGATATCCTCGCGCCGTGGTTCGAGAGCCGGTGGAGCAGGTCGCTATCCTCGATATCGGAGCCAGAGACCTCGTAGTTAAGCCTGAGCAACACTTCGGCAATGCTGCTCATTCCGCTGCCGCCAATTCCGACAAAATGGATTTTCTTGATCCCTGCGAACATCATTTTCGCTTTCCTTCTGCGCGACTTCTGATGACCGACAGCAAGAGGCCCACCGTTATCATGTTTGCTAGCAACCCGCTCCCACCGTAACTTACGAAGGGCAAGCTGATACCAGTCGTGGGCATAAGCCCCAGAACAACGGCGATGTTCATGAAGCTCTGAAGCCCGAGGCTTGTCGCAAGGCCGAAGCCCAGAAGCCTTGCGAAGTGGATGTCCAGCGACATGCTGAGCATCAAGGCTCTGCTAGTAAGCGTGAGAAAGAGGGCTATAACTATGACTGCTGCCACGAACCCACCGTCCTCCGCGAGCGACGCGAAGGCGAAGTCATTGAAGCTCTCGGCAAGCAAGAGATGCTTTTGCATGCCCTTACCAAGGCCCATACCAAACAGCCCACCCGAGCCCATAGCGGTGAAGGCTTGCTTGAGATGCCAGGAGATGTTTGTGGGGTCCAACAGATAGAACGCAAAACCATCCACTCTGTCCTTGAAGTGATGTGAGTAATAATATGCACACGCGGCAGCTGACAGCGCCAAAGCGGCGAGCGCTCCGATATGTCTGAGTCGCTTTTGGGCCACGAAATAGATCGAGCCGCAGACCAGCGCCAATAGGCCAGTGGTGCTGTAATCAGGCTCAATAGCAACGAGGAAAAGAACGAGGAATACGACAGGCAGCGTTATCGTGAGGACCCTTGCTGAACCATGCCGCTTGTTTTGTTGGGCACATATCATTGATGCAAGGAACAGGGGAAGCGTGAACTTGGCCAGCTCGCTCGGCTGGAACGTGAAGTAGTAAAGGTCGAGCCATCTTGTTGCACCCCTGTGGGTCACGCCCACGCCCGGAACCTTGACGAGCGCAAGCAGCACGATTGTCAGAAGTATAAGTGGCCAGCTCAACCTCGGCAGGGTCTCTAGCCGCACGGTCGCCGCCGCAAGTCCAATCAACAGCGCAAACACGACTGATATGCCGTGTCTTACAATATAGTAGTAAGGGGTGCCGTAGTCATTCGCAGAACGAAGCATCGTTGCGCTGAAGACGGTTATGATTCCCACCGCTAGCAGGATGCCAACAAGCAACAAGATGACCCCGTCCAGACCCATCAATCGACGGGAGATGCTATCTGACCTGGCTAACGCCATGACCCCTCCCCTCGAGATAATCGAGAACAGCCTTCTTGAACCTGTTCCCTCGATCGCGAAAGTCCTTGAACATGTCGAAGCTGCTGCACCCCGGCGACAACAGAACAACGTCGCCACTAGCGGCGAGCGACGCAGCTTGAGCAACGATGTCTGCAACACCACCCACGTTAAGCAGCACTGGGAGGTCCTTGCCAAGCGCTGCCGCGATCCTCGAGCTTGCCTCACCAATCGCTATGACTGTCTTGATCTTGCCCCTAGCTGCCTCGAGAATCTCTGCCCAGTCGCAGCCCTTATCTCGCCCGCCAGCAATCAGGATAATCGGCCCCTCGAACGCCTCGAGCGCCTTCGTAACCGCTAGGGTGTTCGTCGCGTGGGAGTCATCTACGAAGGTTATCCCCTCAAACATGGCGAAGACCTCGAGTGTGTGAGGCGCAAGTTTGAACCCGTCCAGTGCCTCCCTTATCGCATCCACCGGGACTCGCCTAGCGATAGCCATCGCTGCCGCCGCCATCACGTTTTCAAGGTTATGAAGCCCGGGTAGCGTGATGTCCTTGCGCTTAAGGACCGGAGAACTCTTGCCCTCGCGGACGCAGATGATCTCCTCCGACGTCAGGAACACACCGTCCAGCTTATCGGGGGTACCCATGCCGAACCATACAACAGAACGGGCGACCCCACGCGCTAGCTCCACAAGCCGTGCGTCCCCGGCATTGAGCACGAGAACATCGCTGGCCTCCTGATTCTCGAAGATGCGGAGCTTTGCAGCGTGATACTCCTCGAGGCTCGAGTAGCGGTCGAGGTGGTCAACGCCCAGGTTGGTGATGCAGGCGACACGGGGCCTGAAGGTAACAATTGTCTCGAGCTGAAAGCTGCTGACCTCCGCCACAACTGCGGCCCCTGAAAGAAGCCTCATAACCTTGCCGCACAACGGCTCGTCAGGTAGATTCCCGCCAGCGACCACATCGAACCCAGCGACGGCTAGTATTCGATGTAGCAGCCGTGTAGTGGTCGATTTCCCCTTTGTGCCGGTGATCGCGAGGAAGTCGGCGTCTGAAAGCATGAACGACAGCTCAAGCTCCCCTATGACCGAGGCGCCGGCCTTGCGCGCCTGTTCGAGCGGCTCGATTGCGGTCGGCACGCCAGGACTCACAACGACCATCTTTGCAGACCGCATGACCTCGGCTGGGGCCATACCCAGGTAACACCTCGCACCGATCTGACGGAGCGACTCCGCGTGTTCCCTCAAGTCCGGGCTTTCACCCTGGTCCACAACGGATACTCTGGCGCCGAGGCCAATGAGTACCTGAGCCGCGGCACGCCCCGACGAACCGAGGCCGAATACAACTACGTCTTTCCCCTTGAAACTGCCCTTGTAACGCATTAGCCCTGTGTCATTTGACCTTAACAACAACGATAGCGATGAGACTAAAAATGAACGAGATTATCAGCATCCTTGAGACCACCTTTGCCTCGTGCCACCCCTTTAGCTCTAGGTGATGATGAAACGGGGCCATGCGGAAAACCCTCTTGCCGGTTGACTTGAAACCAATCACCTGGACGATCACTGAGATAGCCTCAATTACGAATACTCCGCCGAGGATCGGCAGCAGAAATTCGTGCTTGCACAGGAGCGCCACGGTGCCGATTGCCCCTCCGATGGCCATGGAGCCCGTGTCGCCCATGAAGACCTCCGCCGGGAATGTGTTCCACCAGAGGAAACCGAGGCCAGCCCCGAACAGACCGAGACAGACGACCGATACTTCGCCGCTGTTTTGGATGAACATCGTGTGCAGGTAGTTGGCAAGTATGCTGTGTCCGGCGACGTAGGCGAGCGCTCCAAGCGTGAGTATCGTCATGCTCGAGACGCCTGTTGCGAGACCGTCGAGGCCGTCTGTTAGGTTCACAGCGTTTGTAGTGGCGACGAGAACGAGCGCCACAACCACGAGATATGCGTAACCGAGATTCGGAGTTACATGTTTGGTGATGGGGAACTGAAGAGAGGTTGCGTTGTGCTCCCCGGAGAATGCGATGAGTGCGATGCCGACCGCCAGGGCAATGCCAAGTTGGAGGGCTATTTTGGACTTTGCCGAGAGCCCTTTAGAGCTTTTTCTAATCGTCTTCTGGACATCGTCGGCGAACCCCACAAGCCCGTATGTGACGAGTGCTCCGACCGTTATCCATACATATATGTTGCCGAGGTCTGCCCAAAGCAGCACGGAGATGACGACGCTGAGGACGATCATGATGCCGCCTGCAGTCGGCGTGCCCTTCTTAGCAAGATGTGCGCGAGGGCCATCGTCGCGTATGAACTGCGTAAGGCCCCACCTTTGGAGCCGGCGGATGACAAATGGTCCCATGATGAGACACAGGCACAGTGAGGTTACTAGGGCCCCTGCCCCTCGCAATGTGATGTACCTGAAAACGTTCAGCGGCGTGAAATACCTTTGCAACGGCAGAATGAGATGGTAGAACAAGTCGCCTATCTCCCCTCGATTGATCCCTTAACCATGTTACCTGATCAGCACCTTTTGGCGTGATTCGCCGCACAACCTGTCAACGAGGCGGTCCAATGCCCAGGCTCGGGAGCCCTTCACAAGCACCCAAGCGCCGTCCTGCACCTCGTCGAGCGCGCTCTTTAGGTCATAGATAGACTGACAGTGATGTATCCGTTCGGGCGCCATCCCCGAATCGCACGCCCCCCTTGCAGTATGCTTAGAAAGCGGCCCCAGCAGAAACAGCTGGTCTATGGGTCGCGAGCCGACGTAAACCCCGACTTTGTAGTGTTCCGATTCAGATAGCCGACCCAGCTCCAGCATGTCCCCAAGCACGAGAATGACTGACCTTGCGGGGTCAACATCGCCACGCAGCACGAGCAAGGTGTCGATGGCCGCGCGAACGGCCGCCGGCGATGAGTTGTAGGAGTCGTCCAGCACTCGAAGGCGCCCGTCACGACTGCCAACCAGATTGACGCGATGTGGAAGGGAACTGGTGTCCGCAAGCCCCGCTACGATCGCGTCCCAGGACATGCCTAGATGTCTGCCGACCGCAACGGCAGCCAGCGCATTCTTGACGTTGTGCGCCCCCAAAAGAGGGCACCTAAGCGAATGCGACTCGCCGCCATAGAACACCTCGAAGGCTGTGCCATTCTCCCCCAGCGACCTGAGGTTGTCGCCCCTGAACTCTCCCGCCGAAAGGCCGAATCCCACAACCTTGCACTTGGCAAGATGGGTCCGGCTCTCGAGCCGGCTATCGTCAGCGTTCACAAAGAGAGCTCCTTTCTCGGGCAGCTTCTCGAACAGCTCGGCCTTTGTGTCCGCCACATCGTCAAGCGACTCGAAGAACTCCGTGTGGCACGTGGATACGTTCGTTACCACTCCGTAATCAGGCTGACAGATGTCGGCGAGCTGGGCAATCTCGCCCTTAGCATTCATGCCGAGCTCCACCACGAGGTATTCACAATCCGGTCTGGCCTCAAAGATCGAAAGCGGCACCCCATAAACGTTGTTGTAGTTGCTTCGAGACTGATAGGTCTTGCCGGAGCGGCCAAGTACTGCGGCGAGCATCTCCCTGGTCGCAGTCTTGCCGATGCTTCCGGTAACGGCTATGACTTTGGCCCGTAGCTTCCTGCGGAAATATGTGCCGAGCTTGGCTAGGGCTTGGGTGGTGTCCGAAACCGCGATGAGTGGGCCAGGCCCGAGCTCTGCTATCTCCTGGCGCTTGGCCTTTAGATGCCACCTCAGCCTCGATACAATCGCGCAGCACGCTCCCTTCAGAAACGCCTTCTCAACGAAATCGTTCCCGTTGAAATGCGGGCCCTTGATCGCCACAAAGACATCCCCCTGCTTGAGGGTGCGCGTGTCGATCGAGAAGCTCGTCACGTAGATCGGGTGAAGCGGCGGATACAGCATCTGCCCGCCCACGATTCTCGCCAGCTGCTGTATCTGAACCGGCGACGTCATCGGGCTCTCCCGGTCCTGATGGGGTGTCTCATCGTCTCCAGAAGCTCTCGCGCCACCGTCCGGTCATCAAAAGGATGCCGAGTGGTTCCTACAATCTGATATGTCTCATGCCCCTTGCCAAGTATCAGGACGGCGTCTCCCGGGGCCGCTAGGCCGAGAGCAAATCCTATGGCGTCACGCCGGTCAGGTTCGACAACGACCTTAGCCGAACCCATGGACCGCGCGCCTCGCTCGACCTGTTGTATGATCTTGAGCGGGTCCTCCGTCCGTGGATTATCGGAGGTGATGACACAGACGTCGCTCAACTTCGCCGCCATTTGCCCCATTGGGCCGCGCTTGGCCGCGTCGCGGTCGCCGCCAGCGCCCAGCACGGAGACTATACGGCCGCGCACGAGCTGCCGCGCCGTTTCGAGCGTCTTGGCGATGGCGTCTGGCGTGTGAGCGAAATCTACCACCACGAGAAAATCCTGTCCGCAGGAGACCTTCTCGAACCGTCCTGGGACTCCCTTGAGCGACGCGATACCCGAGACCATCTGCTCCGAGCTCGCTCCAAGAGCGGCAGAGGCTGCGATCGCGGCGAGGCAGTTTTGGACCGAGTGTGCCCCGATGAGCGCAGTCTTGATGGGAAGCGTGGCGTCAGGGGTTCTGACCTCGAAGTCCGTGCCATCCTGAGATAGCCGTATTTGCCTGGCAAGGAAGTCGGCGGCGTCGTTTTCGAGCGAGTAGGTTCTGGTCTTCACCCTCGATGCGGCCAGGAATTGGGCCGAATACTTGTCATCGAGGTTTATCACAGCTGCGGCTTCTGCCGTCCTCGTCGGATCAAGATGACGCTCGAAGAAGCTGAGCTTGGCGGCTAGGTAGTTCTCGAAAGTGCCGTGAAAGTCGAGGTGCTCAGACGTGATGTTCGTGAATACCCCGAGGGCGAACCTGCACCCGTCCACTCGCCCCTGCACGAGGCCATGTGACGAGGTCTCCAGAATGACGGTCTCAACGCCTCGCTTGTGCATCTCCGCCAGCAATTGCTGAAGCCGGACCGGGTCCGGCGTTGTCAGCGAGGCGATGTCTTCGCTGCCAGGGTAGCGATAGCTGATCGTCCCGATCACGCCGACCCCAGCGAGCATTCCGAGGACCGACTCCAGAAGGTACGAGACGCTGGTCTTACCATTTGTGCCGACGATGCCGACGAGCTTCATGTGCTCGCTGGGGTTGCCGTTCAGGTTGGACGCAGCGACAGCGAGGGCGGAGCGTGCATCTTCAACGAGAACGAGTGGTGGCCAGCCTTCAGAAACATCCGAGCTGAGTCGCTCAAAGACATCCTCTCTGTCAAGCACAACTGCTGCGGCGCCCCTTTTGATCACATCAGGGATGAAGTCATGTCCGTCTTTTGTGAAGCCCCTAACGGCGAAAAAAGCCGTGGAACGTGAGGAGCTCTGGGACGAAGAGCATAGCTCCCTGACCTCCGGGCTCATCTCGCCCTTCGTGGCCCGGACTACAACCGCCCTTAAGACTTCGCTGAGCCTCAACTTGATGCTGCCTCCAATCGCTTGTCCTTGGCCATCTGAAGAAACGGCGACTTTCTGGCCTCAAGGTAGGCAAGGACGTGGCTTGCGACAGCGGAGAAAATGGGGGCAGCAACAGTGCTCCCCCATATCTCTCGCTGTGCGTGTCGCGGGCTGAAGACGCTTATGAGTAGCGCGATTTGCGGGTCTTCAGCCGGCGCGAAACCTATGAAGGAGGTGATGAGGTCTTCGTGCGAATAGTGCCCCGTCTGATGATCGAACACCTGTGCAGTGCCCGTCTTCCCACAGACAGACACCCCGTCAACAGCTGCCCTGTGTCCCGAGCCCTCAGTTACGACCCTGCGCATCATGCTCACGACTGTCCTCGCCGTGCTTGCCCTGATGACTCTTCTGATAACTCTCGGACGAGTCTGATAGACGATGTTTCCGCTGGAGTCCTGAACGGCCGCCACTAAATAGGGCTGCATGAGCATTCCGTCATTGGCAATCGCGGACATGGCCGACACAAGGGAAACTGCCGACAGTGAGAGCCCCTGTCCAAACGACACGAAACAGGTGTATTCCTCGTCCCACTGGGACAGTGCCTTGACCCGTGGCGCGGGTTCTCCGAACAGGCCCACTCCCGGCTTGTTCAGAAACCCGAAACGCATCAAGTACTCATGCAGCAGGCGAGGCGTGAGCCGCATCCCGATCTTGGACATCCCAATGTTGCTCGATTCGGCCAGAATATCCTCCACGGTCAGCTCGCCAAATGGATGCCAGTCGGAGATCCTCGACTTCCCCACCTTGAACGAACCGTTCTCGCAGAAAAACGTCTCGTAGCGCCTCACCTTGTTCATGTCCAGCGCTGCAGCGACCACGAATACCTTAAGAAGGGAGCCCGGCTCAAAAAGGTCGGTGAGGCAGCGTGCCTTGTAAAGGCCTCCGGGCTCACAAAGGTTGGCCAAATAGGCCGGAATATGGCCGAGGTCGTGAGCAGTATAGCTCTGTCTATGATTAGATGAGGAATAAGTTGGATAAGTCGCCATCCCCAGTATCGCGCCCGTTTTGGAGTCCATAATCAGGCCGAGGGCAAGCGGCGCGTTCCATGATTGACAGGCCTCGCGAAGATGCCTGTAGAGAATGTATTGGATGGCGCTATCAATCGTGAGAACAATGTTATTGCCGTTTACGGGAGGCTCCAACACCCCTTGTGTTAGCGGCGCACCCTCCAAACGCACGTAGGGATTTATTACCACCGTGCCAGGTTTGCCCGACAGCAGCTTGTCAAACTTGTGCTCCACCCCCTCAATGGCATCGCCCAAAGCGTTGACGAACCCGACGATGTTGCTCACCCAATCACAAGTGTAATAGCGCCTATGCTCAACTGTATAGCCGACCCCGGGCACCTGAAGGCTCTCAAGCCGCAGGGCAGTATTCTCGTCGCAGAAGCGACGCAGCCAGACTAACCGCGCCTTCTCGCCAAACGCCTCATCCAGACTTCCTTCTGAAATGCCCGGAAAGCCAGAAAGCCGGCTCCTGGCGATTTTCTTGTCGGCATCCGTCAACTCTTGTGCGTATGCCCAAAAGGACAGCGTCTCCCGGCTCCCCGCAAGCGTCCGGAGACGACAGTCAAGTATCTTGCCCCGCTTTGCCGGGAGCGCCAGCCTTCTGGTGTGAAGCGACTCGGCGATTCTCATGTAATCGTCGTGTTTCAACACCTGAATCCAAAGGAGTCTGAACACACTAAGACCCGCAAGCAAAATGAACACCAACAGCACGGCCAGCATCCGCAACGCCTGCGAATCGAGCTTCCTTGGCTGCCGAGTGTGGACTATCTGCCCCGCTTGCGGCCCGCGACGCTTACTACCGTTTATGACTAGCAACCCTCGTCGCCCCATCGTTTAGGTCCTCTTTGTGTAAGATCAGCATCTCACCGGGCTTGGGATGAACGAAGCCCAGCCTTATTGCCCTCTTCTCCAACTCCGGAAGATCGTTCAATCCCGCGAGCCTCACCTTCAAGCCATCCCCGCTACGTGCGAGGCTTTGATACTGGGACTTGAGGCCAGATATCTCCCACTTGAGGTTCATGATGCGAAAGCTCTGGCAGAGATAGAAGAGCGCGCTGGCAAGAAGGATGCCGATTGTAAATAAATAAAACATCGTATCGTTAAACCTGGCCTCGCCTCTCATCTAAAGACGCTCCGCAATCCTAAGTCCCCCACTCCGACTCCGAATGTTTCTAGCAACCTCGGACGCCGATGCTCCAATCGCCTTCCTGTTGACTATCCGAATCTCCGCACTTGGCTCGAACGTCCCCATGGCAGCATCCTCCGGGCGAACGTAGCCCCTCTCGTGCTCCCGGAACACCCGCTTGGTCAACCTGTGGCTGAGCGATTCATAGCAGACCACCAACAGGCGACCCCCGCTGGCAAGCGCGGCAATACTCTGCTGCAAGCCCGCATCGAGCACATCCAGCTCGCGGTTGACCGCAATCCGGAACGCCTGAAACACCTTCGCAAGAAAACTCTCAACCTTGCCGTGCCCCAACCGGCGCCCAATCGAGCGCCTCACGACCGCAGCCAGCTCGCCGGTGGTCCTGATCGCCGTCTTCCCTCGCGCCTCGACGATAGCGGCGGCCAGTCGGCCTGCGAATGGAACGTCGCCAAAATCACGCAGTATCTTGCGAAGTTCTCTTACGTTTTCACGATTGATGAGGTCTCTTGCCGATGCGAGCTGCGAGCTGCGGCTGTAACGCATGTCGAGCGGGCCATCGAGCATGAAGCTGAAGCCTCGCGCTGCCGTCCCAATATCATAACTAGAGAGCCCGGTGTCCATCAGAATTGAGTCCACAGTCCCGATACCAGCCTCAGAAAGAAGATCGCCCAAATCCCCGTAGGAACCCCTAATCGCCATGAATCTCTCTCCATAACGCTCGAGGCGCCTCTTGCAAAGCGCAAGTGCTTCGCTGTCGATATCAATCCCCACAACTGAGGCAGAGGGAAAGCGCTCGAGAACAGCCTGCGCATGGCCACCCAAACCTACGGTTGCATCGAGGAAGATGCCCTTGCCTGTTACAGGCCGGAGGTTCTCCAAAACCTCATCGACCAGAACTGGACAATGAATATCCCCAAAAGGCTCCCTCATTAATCCCCTCCGGAGAATGAAAGCAACAGCCTCTGCTACTGGTCAGATTCGTCCTTTGGTTCGCTCTGACCAAAAGCAGCAGCTCGCTCTGGAGCAGAAGACCGCGACCTGTCCGACTCGCAGATTCTTCTCTCGAAATCGTCCATTGAAGGTGCCGTAGAAAGCCACGCGTCGAACTTAGTGTCGGACCATAATTCCAACCAACCTCGCATCCAGAGCAGCACAGCCTGGAAACCTATCCCGCTAATCTTCTGCATCTCTTTCGACAGAGTCAGCCGCCCCTCCTGGTCAAGGCCCTTGATCTCAGTCCCAACCATGAACCTCCGTCTCGCATTCACGTCATCCGGGTCCGAACTGTCTTCCCTCATAAAGCGGCGATACTTGGCCTCGTATCTTTCTTTGGGAAGAACGTCTATCCTCGATTTATCCGCAACCAGATAGACAACCCAATCCCCGCGCAACTCGTCCTCGAAAATCGAACGGTAACGCACAGGGATAGTGATGCGCCCCTTACCATCGATCTGAACGCGCCTCATCCCCTGACCGAAGGTTAGTGATTCTGGTCCCGTGTCCCGAGAGCTCTTTCTAGGCATCTACAAAATCCCTTTGGGACGCCGAATTATCATTTCTGGGCGTCCGGGATTCCTGCACATTCCCAAAGATTCGATTCTGCCAAATGGGATTGGAAACCATAAGATGTCCCTTGTTAATAGTTTCCTTCTCGCATATTTCTGCAGATTATATGACGCCAAAGGGAGAGAATGCAAGAACATACGATTTTCAGCCTGTTTAATACACACAATAACCTTCCCAATTTCACCCCAATTAAACCCTCGACTTCCAAACCTAAGACAAATCAACCAAGAATCACAGCACAATCTTCCTACTCACCCACAAAAACACACCAACACCGGCACGCCTCGCCCGAAACGTGTCATATAGAGCACTATCCAGCCCAACACATCCCTGACTTCGCGTGGCTCAATTCTTATGATCGAAGAGAGGCCGAATACGGCGATATGTTGTGCCCAGATCCGAACACCCCACTATGTTGTGTTTTTATCTCCAGACAACGGTCAGAATCGCCCCGGACGATGGCATCAGCAATCCACTTGGGCGGGCCGGAAGGTTTGGGTTTTGACTCTTGTAACTGTTTGATATATTAGACTTGGTTTTGGTGGGCGATTGGCTCAGGGGTAGAGCACCGCCTTCACACGGCGGGGGTCACTGGTTCAAATCCAGTATCGCCCACCACCATATAGCCGCCTTTCCGAAGATACAGGCCCCCACAAACCACCGACTTCGGCCTTCGCCTCGCTTTGGTTCGGACGGCGCGATTCTGGGAAGCTGCGATTCGCGAAGATTGATGGACGCGAACCGATACCCTAATATGCAGCTGTCGAAGAGGTGGAAACACGGATTTCGTCAACGATAGGCTGAACAGTCATTATGATGATGGCAATGGCTAGGACCACAAATGACATTTTACAGAGGTCTGGATAACAGGGTTCTGCTTTCGAAAGCTGTGGAGGACGGAAATGAAAGAAGCCATTAGGACTGTTACCGTAGAAAACATTGCTCAATTCTTCGATGCCGTCGTTTCAGTAACCCATTCGTTTGAAGACGATAGGGCATGGTGGCGAGGGCATGCAGATCGGCAATGGGGCCTTACAGCCTCCCTGCACCGCGACAGCAGGGCCGTTGATGAACGTAACATGACTAATAGATTCCGCTCGCGGGCGCGAATTCGCCACACAAGCGTGCCTGACTTTGAGGACGATGCCGGCTGGCTTTACCTTATGCGGCATTATCGCCTCCCAACGCGCCTCCTGGATTGGACAGAGTCTCCTCTCATAGGGTTGTTTTTCGCGGTTAACGAATACTCCGACAGCGATGGAACACTGTGGGCCTTGATGGCTCCCCGTTTGAATATGAGTCAAGTCAACAGAATTCTTTTTGCGGAAAACGACAGCATGGTGCTTCCGGTATTAAAGGCAGCCTTCACTCGTCAGAAACTAGCAGATTCAGAGAAGACTCTCGCAATACTCACTAGGCATTTTGACTTGCGGCAGATGGTCCAGCGATCGGAATTCACAATCCACGGAGCATCACAGCCGCTAAATGAGTTCGATGATGCAGGGAAGTTCCTGGCACGGATAAATATTCCATCATCTGCGAAGGAGGGCTTGAAGCAGTCCTTGGATCTGTTACGGATAACTGAAGATCAGCTCTTTCCGGACCTTGAACATCTGGCGAGCGAGTTGATCAGTTACAAGTTTCTCCCCTACGAGAGACCTCCGGAGTTGAGCGAGTGAAGACAGACATGGCGGAAAGGCGCTCAGCCGTCGCCGTCTTATCTGGCTGATACTGATCTGGATTTCCTTACCCAAAGGAAGCCTCACCGCCGATGTGTCCACAGCGCTCGGTGAGAGGATCAATGGTGCCCGGAATCAGGACCGTTATCGGCTAGGCCATACAAGGACACGCCGGCCGAGGTGCAGGTGCTCGGGAGAGGCCCAAAGAACTCCGGGCATTGGAGAATATCGCCCGCGAGCAGGCTACCTCACCGTGAAGTATGGGTACCTGGCGCTGGAGTTGCCGGAGTTGTCAAAGGCTACGACCTCGAGCGTCATATTCCCTGCCGGGATACCTGCTGGCATGAGCGTCTGGAAGGTGTATATGCCGTCGCCGGCGTGGTCGTCGCCATCGGCACCGTCGTCGTGCAACGAAAGGCCCGTTGCGACGCCGCCCTCGAGGAAGAGCTCGACTCGCTCGATGTCAGACAGGCCGTCAGGATCGTCAGCATAGACCACGAGGCGCACCACGTCCCCCGGCTGAAAACATTCTCTGCCAAAGAAGCCGCCGCCAAGTATCACCGGGGCGTTATCGGCGGTCGCGGCCGGCTGCCAGATGTCCGTGTTCATGCAGCAGGTTGGGCTGCTGAGGCGCAGCGGAGTAGAGAGAGCGTTCAGATAAGGCCACGAGATGCTCTTGCCGCCGGCCATGTCGGTCGCTACGATCTCGAGCTTATAGACGCCCGGATAGAGCGTACCGGGCATGAACCTCTCGGAAAACGTGAATATGCCGTCGCCGGCGAGAGCGTCGCCGTATCTACCGTTGTCCCTAAGAAACTTGCCGAGCGGCACGCCGCCATAGCAGAGCTCGACGTCCCGCACGTCGTGCAAGCCGTCGTCGTCAAGCACGAACGCCTGAACGCCGAACTCAAAACTACCCGACGAGTCCACCTCAGCAGCGAAGAATCCCGCTGCATAGACGCTCGGTGCGACAAGGTTGTTGAACATAATGACGTAGGCATCTTGCGCCGGTATCCCGACGAAGTTCGAGTAACTTTCAATGGGAGTCCAGGCTTCGCCATCGCGTTCAGATACCGAGACGGCTATCGTTACGAATTGTTTGGCGAGAAGGGTATCTTCGTTCGAGAAAACGAGGTAGTAAATCTCACTATCCGGAATCTCGACCTCAAACTCATCGGACCTGTAATCTTCTCGCCATTGATATGCAGAGAATGGCTTGCCATCGCTATACTTCCTGAAGTTGTCGGCGTTCAAGATGAAGAAATCGACGTTGGCCGTCTCCTCCTTCTTCTCCGCGAAAGTCAGCGCACTCACGCTATACAGGGTCTCATAATCAGCTCTGAATGAGATATGCAGCTTGTATGGGTGCTGCGGAGCTGATGGGAACTCTATCGGCTCGATCTCAGGCAGCTGGGGGACGATTCCCTCCTCGATTGTCCAGGTATGATCGTAGTCCATGCCCTCCTGAGTATCCGTCAAGAGCTGCTCTTTTGGCGCATCCCCCGCCCTGCTCTCGACGTTGAACCAGTAGTCGCGGTGGTCGCCGAGGTCCAAGACCACCTCGCCCGACGAATCAGTGTAAGCGCACAGAGGGCTGTCCAGCGGCTCGCTGGGCTGGTTCTTCCAGCGAACCCACGGCCGAACCTCCGCACAGTCAATTGGATTGCCTCGAACGTCCTGAACTTTCGCGTGGAAGCGGCAGGATTTGCTGTATCTTGCCGTCGCATTCACGGGAAAGCTGTCGCCTCGGTCCTGCTCAATGGCGGACAAGTCCCTGGTTCCTCCGTAGTCCTTGTCGTTAAGCACCTTTTGGTCCGCTATCATGGCGCTCCCGACGTTGAAGCCGACCTGGTAGCCATACCAGTCCTGCTCCCAGAACTCGCACGTTACGTGGTCCCACGACTTGTTGCAGACGCCCGCCGTAGGCAAGAGGCAGGTTCTGGCTGCGGCGTTGAGCAGGTAGCGTATCTCGCCGCAGTTGCCGTCGTGCTCAAAGCAAATCTGGTTGGGCTGACTGGGCCGGCTGCCTCTTGCGCGGAAGTTGATCATTCTTGATGTCCAGTTGGAGATAACATCAACAGCCATCGAGTTGGGCTCAAACGGCCTTGAACCAGGCAGCGAGGCGTTCACGACGCTGTCATCCCAGAGGTAACTAGCGTTGCCTATCACCTCTCTAAGGACGGGGAAGCCGTAGAGCGCCACATCGTCGAGCTCCTCCGCCACGTAACCGAGCTTGAAGAGCTCAAGGTCCGCCCACGAATCTCCGGGATCGCAAGCTCCGTGGAACTCCAACGTGCCTCGGAAGTCATCCACCCACGATTCGAACTTGTCCATGAACTCGGCGCTGGCAACCGTTTCGTAAAACGCCCTGCTCTGGTGTGAGGGGATGATCACCTTGGAGAAGTATCCCCATTGGCCTGGATTCAGCATCTCCTCAGCGGAGACTACCCAATTTTGTATCCCGTTGTCATCCAGAACCTCCTGAATTGGGGACAGAATATCCCAGTTGCCCGAGCCATCTACGATAGCCACCTGGTCGTAGTAATCCGGATCGATCCCTTGCCTCAGAAGGAGGTCGTCCCACTGGCCGTTTGAACGCATCGTCAGGTTCTCCAGCATCTCCTCCTTGCCCGTAGCGTGGCCCCGCTCGACCTCCAGCGTTGTGATGATTACCCGAGCCTGTCCCCAGATGAACTCCACAAGCACGGGCCTCTCAGTGCCAGGCCCCCCGACTATCGCGCCGTCAGGGCACTTCTTTGAGCCGTCAACGAGGTAGCCGGCCGCGGTAGGTCCCCAGCCGTCAACGTCAGAATCGTCTATCCTGTTGGGCTCTCTGGTCATGTAGTTGAGGGTGTAGTCATACTCATCCGACGGGTTGTAGAAGAGGTATTCGCGCCAGAAGTAGCCATAAGTGTTCGCATCCTCCCTGGGCTGGGGACTCATCGATGGGTCCTCTTTGCCGAGCTTGGGATGCACCACAAACCAGTAATAGGTGGAAAGTGGAAGCTCGAACTGGCCCATCTCGCCGTCCCTGATCGTCCAGTATCGAACCGTGGAGTAAAAATCGGGGTCCACGCCAGCCTGGCCGTAATCCACAATGTCAGCGTAGGGTATCTCCGGATCGATCTGATACAGAAGCTCTGCGTTGCGGAGATAAAGCTCCGGGTCCGTTTGGCTCAGGACGCTCTTTGACGAGTGGGCAATCGTGAAGGCCACCTCGTCGATGAGGCGCAGATCGGATATCGAGAGCAGCAGCTGTCCGTAATCCTCCTGATCGCTCTGCGACATCCGCGTGAACATATCGTAAAGGTCCATCTTGAGCCATTCGGGAACGGTCTCGAGCGCCTCCTCGGCTGATGGTGAAATGGCCGCCCTGGAGGTGAGGTCCCGCAGGTGGTCGCCCTGCCCGTCAAGCGCAACCAATACGCCATTATGGGACGTCCTCTCCCCGCTCTGATGTTCTGCGTCAGGCGCCACAACCATGCCTGGAAGCGGCTGGACCGGAACCGAATACGGCCCCGCCTGGCTGGCGAGCTGCAAGCCCGTTGCCAAGCAAAAAATCGCTACTAACAAGACTATTCTGTTCATCCTATGTTCTCCTCATTATTGCCAGCGTGACCTGCAAGTATCACGCCGGAAAAGCAATGCACTCGTGTATGAATTATCGATCTTGCCGAGCATTATACGTTACAGGGTCCCGGCATCAACAGCTTACCTCACGGTGAAGTATGGATACCTGGCGCTCCCGTCGCCCGACTTGTCGAAGGCTACGAGCTCGAGCGTCAGGGCGCCCGTTGGGACGCCGGCCATTAACGGAGCAGAATCGGTGGTCGCGGCCGGCTGGCAGATGTCCGTGTTCATCGAGGTGGAACGTCAGATGTCGAAGAGGCCTATGACAGGAAGTCCGAACTCCTCTCGAACCGCCCCGTCCATCAGGTACTCAATCAAGGACCTATCCTGCGGTGCTTTCGTCTGCCTGGCCCTCTTTTTAGCCTGAGCAGCAAGCTGCACCCTCCGTCCGGGCGAGAGACAACCTCTTGCTGTCCTTAGAAGCTCCCTGTCCAGCTTGACCAAGCGAGTCTGAACTCGCTCCAGCCATTGGCCGGCCCTGCTCTTTCTTGTTTCCTCGGCGAGCGCACTCAGCTTCTGAGCCATTTGCGCGATACTATCCCTG
Source organism: bacterium (assembly GCA_035527515.1). Classification (NCBI taxonomy): domain Bacteria; species bacterium. The sequence continues at coordinate 18,921 of DATLAJ010000091.1, read as the reverse complement.
CGAGCGACGAACTCCGGCCTTTCGGATAGCGCCTCAACCATCTTGGCGAGCGTGGTTAAGCGGTTCAGCACGTAGTAAACATCAGAATCCTCTGGCCTCGCTTCAGCCCCGATGGGCGCGCGGTCCTCCCCTTCAGCGGGGAAGAGACTCTGCGCCGAAAGATATGACTGGAAGGCTGCGCGGACCGGCTTGTCGCAGTAGGAGAGCGTCATCCGAAGCTTGCTGAACTCATGCCTTCTCGCAATCAGGCTCCGCATCGCCCTGTCGATCCCGCGGAACACGACCATCAGTGGGATTTCGTCGCGCTTCCACTGCTCGGCGACCGTCCACTCCTTCGGGGAGAGCAGCATCGGCGAAAGCCTCACCTGGACTATGTAGTCCTCAACCCTTTGGAGGTATTCGTCCTGGCCTCTTCGCGTTCTTCTCATAGATTATCCGCACGCCCTTCAGGGTGAGATATGGGTCAACCACATCTATGGTCTCGGTCTCACCTGCGAACAGCTCCGCCAGCCCGCCCGTCGCCAAGACCTTGGGTTTGCTCCCAAACTGCATCTCTGACACGATCCGTGCTATCATCCCCTCGACAATGCACAGATAGCCGAAAAAGAGGCCAGATTGGATGCTGGCTTCTGTCGTTCTGCCGACCACTGTGGCTGGCCTCGTAACCGCTACCCGAGGCAGCTTCGCGGTCCTTGCGAAGAGAGCATCAGCGCTTATCCCGACCCCCGGGACTATGCTCCCGCCAAGGTACTCGCCCTTCTCTGACACCACGCAGAACGTCGTTGCAGTGCCGAAATCAACGATGATGACCGGGCCGCGTGTCTCATAGTAGGCGGCAAGGGCGTTGGCGATCCTGTCTGAGCCGACCTCTGCTGGATTCTCGTAGAGTATCGGCATGCCAGTCTTGACGCCGGGGCCGACGAGCATCGCCTTTACGCCGAACAAGCTCTCTGCCATCTCTAGAAATACGTGAGAAAGAGGCGGAACAACGGAACAAACGCCAACTCCATCCACGTCCCCAGGAGCGAGTCCAGCGCTTGCTAGCAGGGAGCTCACAAGGAGCGAGTACTCATCCTTCGTCTTGCGGATGTCCGTCGCGAGGCGCCAGTGGTGGGACAGGGTCTCTCCCTCAAACAGCCCTAAAACTGTCTGCGTGTTGCCCACATCTATGACCAGGAGCATACTTCTCCCTCTGCTATTGCCGTTGTGAAGCCGCGAGCCTGCTCGATGACCAATGCGCACTGCGCATTGACACCCCTGCACCGGCCGGCGACAACCTGGTTTGCTGACTTGACCTCCACGTGCCTCCCCACCAGAAGCCCCCGTCGGTTGTAACTTTCGACCATCGCTGCAAAATCGCCACACTTCAACCTCTGATACCATACGACGAAGGAGCCCAGCACCCCTGTAAGCAGCTCGGTCGGGCTGGCGGCGCCGAGCTCCGAAAGCCAGACCGCGCTTCCTTGCAGGTGGTCTGGGACGCCAGAATCGGGCCTTTCAACGTTTACGCCGATGCCCACCAGCGCGAGCCTCACGCGTTGATCGGACAGCTCCGTCTCGGTCAGCACGCCGGCTACTTTCTTCCCTGAAAGGTAGATGTCGTTGGGCCACTTGAGCTGGGGGCTTGCTCCGATGGCTAGCTCAATCGCGTCTGCAACGGCCAGACCAGCAGCGACCGCAAGCAGATGCGATTGCCCCGCCGGAATCTCTGGGCGAAGGACCAATGTGAAATAAAGCCCGCCCTCGGGAGAAAACCAAGGACTCGAAAACCTCCCTCGACCGGCACTCTGCCTCCCGGCGACGACGACAGTCCCCTCCGCCGCGCCCGACTTGGCAAGCTCCCTCGCCACGTCGCTCGTCGATAAGACCTCCTCGAACCACTTGAGCGAGAAGTTCAAAGGCCTCGAGACCGAACGAGCGCCATCGTGACAATCGGTGCTGTGCCTGTGCGCGCTCATCAGAGCTTCAGTCGGGTTATTGCATCATGAACAATGTTGTAGCGGCGGGCCGTCTCTGAGACGATCTCTTCGGGGAGCTCTTTCGCCGGCGGGTTTCTGTCCCAACCGCTTTCGATCAGGTATTGGCGGACGAACTCCTTGTCGTAGGGATCGCTCCTGTTACCTTTAGAGTAGTCCGACTTAAGCCAAAACCGCGAGGAGTCAGGTGTCAGCATCTCGTCCATCACGCAGACCTCGCCTCGGCGGTTGTATCCGAACTCAAACTTCGTGTCGGCGAGAATGAGCCCTGCCTGACGAGCCGCCCGCTGCCCGAACTGATAGAGCTCCTGCGACATTTTGCGCACTAGCTCCGCATCTTCCTTGCCGATATCAGCCTCCAGCGCCTCGAACCCAACCGGCGCGTCGTGGCCCGATTCTGCCTTGGTTGTCGGCGTGAAAAGAGGTTTAGCGATCTTGTCGCCAAACTTGAGGCCTTGCGGAAGCTCAACCTCACCTACACTGCCGCTCTTCTCATACTCCCTAAACGCTGAACCGCAAAGATGCCCCCGAACTATGCACTCAAACGGTATGGGCTTCATTCGTTCGACCATCATCGTCCGACCAGCGAGCACCTCGAGCGCGTCGTCTTCGAGGTCGATGAAATCCTGCGGCCTGGTCGAGACAAAATGGTTTGGGCAGACGTCCTTGGTCTCCCGAAACCAGAACTTCGAGATATTGGTTAAGACCTTCCCTTTTGATGGGATGTCGGTCGGCAGCACGACGTCAAATGCCGAAATGCGGTCTGTGGCGACGATCAGGAGGATATTCTCAGTGAAACGGAATAGCTCACGGACCTTGCCGCTCCTGACGTGTTGAAGTTCACTAACAGATTGCACGCTGCTCAAGATTCGCTCTGCATCCATTTGTTCGCTCCTTTCCTCACCCCATTACCTCGGCAGCAAGCTCCCGTCTTGCCCAACGAGGTCCTGACATTTCATCGTTATTATAGAATATGATGTGCCCTTCTTCGCGGAATCTGCCGCAGTCTCAAAATACCACCCGCTAGCATAGAACAGAAGCGTCTTCGTAGCAGCAGGCCCAAGGTCCGACAGCAGCGCTCGAACCGAGAGAACTACTCCGTCCTGACCAACGCAGAACTCGAGCTTGACCTCGCATCTCGCATCTGACGCAGAGAAGAGTGCGCCAAACGGCAATTTCGGCGCGAAGACGAGCTCAGGACACCCACATGCGTGATAGCCTGCGGCGATCGCAACGCCCGGAAGCGACTTGCCCATGTTGGACTCAAGGATGAGCAGGTCCTTGAAGGTGATGAGGCCGTCCCCGTCGAGGTCGCACCGCGAGTCCCAGTCCGGGTCTGATGAGTTTGCGCCAATTGCCTTCTCCATGAGGGACTTATCTCTTGTGTCAACTTGGCCCGAACCGTCGATATCCCCCAAAAGCTCCCGACCTTTGCCTGAATCGCCTGCCTTTTCGCCAATCGATGGCACGACAAGAAAAATCAGACACAACCACAGAAAGAACACGCAGCTCAAAGGCGTCAAACGGCGCCTCGTTTTCACTATGCTCATAATCGAAGATATCTCCCTATTCTCTGCCCTACCGGCCTGCCACATCACGGCCATGCTCCGATCAGGCCAGTTAGAGACCTTCCGAGATGATAGCATCCTGGGCTATCGCTCACCTGGGAGCTTGACCCAATTGCGTATTGTTGCCGCAGTCGCGTGACACGTCAACAGCTTATGGCCCCATGAGGGCACAGGAGTCTTCGTATTCTTTGATTAAGGAGTGTTGCCTTGTTGGCTCCGGGGCTGGGTCGTCGTCAAGAAAAAAACTCGTGCTTCGTAACCTTTGCTACTCTGCGAAGCGCTGCGTAGCACGAGCGCAGAGTAACAGTGGAATTAGGGTTGACGTGATGCTGCGTTTCGAATCCCCGAGGGGGGCCACAATAATAGCCGTAGGTGGAACCTGCGGAACCCGTTCACGCCGGTATCCTCGCCACCCCGAAGGGGTCGAACTGGTCTGATCGTGGAGACCGTGTGCAGCCCTTTCAGGGCTGATGATGTTTCATTCTGCCCTCGGTCCGTAGGCTGGGCCCGCGGCCGGCGCCTACGGCTATTCAGGTTGATCCCCTTTCGGGGATTCGTTTTGGGATGCGACCATCTGCTTACTGTGTGACACAGCGATTAGATCCGCTCTCGTTCACACAGGCATCCCTTCTTCCTAACGTTCTTCCTTGACCGACTACCTCGGCGCAATTCACACACGATACTTGTTCCTCTTTTATGAAGCTATACGTTCTCTTGCCCTTTCTCAAGCGCCTGGACCGCCAGTTTCAATAATTCCTGGCGACGATCAAGACTCACCTCAAGCTCAGTATCTCCAACCTGACCTTCACGACGCCCGCCTCGAGCATGTCGAGCTGTTTGGCGGCGCCAAGCGATAGGTCGATTATCCTTTTTTTCTTGTCTATGAATGGCCCCCGGTCGTTTATGCGGACGACGACGCTCCGCCCGTTCTCGAGGTTAGTGACCCTGACAATTGTGTCGAACGGTAGCGTCCTGTGCGCCGCTGTCATGGCAAACATGTCGTAGGTCTCGCCGCTCGCAGTCCGGCGCCCGTGAAACTTGCCGCCATACCATGAGGCGCAGCCATACTGGACGCCTTTCTTGATCTTTGTTGAGTGGTGAAAGCAGCATCCGAGAGCCAGAACTAGAGCCAGCGCAACGGCCAAACTACCGCAGAGCCTGCTCTTTCGGCTTGGCATACAGAGCCTCCTACGCGTTGTTCATAGCGATGAGTTGTTCTAGGCTTTTGCACATTACTATGAGTGATCCTGCATTTATGTTCAACTTTCGGACGGAACGCAGCCGCCCATGCCGGGCTTGTAAGTCACCGTGAAAGTATTTCTGCTGAGTTGGGATGTGGCTCGATGGGTCGGCCTGGTCTTGGCGCGAGTCGCTTTAGGTCGTCGCCAGTTTGAGTAGCTCCGCAGAATGCAGAGGAAAAGGGGGCGACCATTGGGCAGGCCGCCCCGTGATCAAACGCCAATTGACGTGCCCCGAAGCCGACCGAAGCTGGCCGTGCCGTGCGGGAAACCGAAGTCTCGTGCCTCACGCGGGCTATGTCTTGGCGTCAAACTGAACGCAAAGTTGTCCTCCGTCCTTGGGTCTGGGCCCATAGTCGGCAAGCTCTTTCTTGAGCACATCGATAGTCTGCACGAAACGCGGGTCGCTCTTGAGCATGAAGACAACGCGGCCGCAAGAGTGCATCGCGGCCGCATGGCTCATCCCAGAGAAGCTCCTACCTATGCTTGGATACGACTCCCTGAGCAGCTCACGGCAGAGAAACATCGCCACCTGCCTCGCTCGGACAATGTTCCTGGCTCTGCTGCGGGAGAGAAGGTCATCAGTCCTAAGCCCATAATACAGGGCGACCTTGTTCTGAATAACTTCGGTCGAGAGCTTTTCTTGGGAGTTCAGTTTCCCGTATCCGTTAAGAGCCGCCTTTGCCGATTCGAGCGTAAGGTCGAGGTGCTTCCACTCGGTATAGGCCTTCACTCGTGTCAGCAAGCTCTCTAGCTGGCGCACATTGGAAGGTGCTCTGCTGGCCATGTAGTAGGCGATCTCTTCAGGCAGATCGAAACTCACCTTCTCAGCCTTCTTCAGAAGAATCCTCACTCTGACCTCGAGGTCAGGCGGTGCAAGGTCAACGACCAGCCCCGATCCGAGCCTTGAGAGCAGCTTGTCTTGAACAAATTGAAGGCCTTCGGGATGCCGATCGCAGGAAACAACTATCTGACGACCGAGATCGTAGAGCGCGTTGAAGGTATGCAGTAGCGACTCCTGCGTCGTCTTCTTGGCCTGAATGAACTGTATATCATCGATCAGGAAGACATCCTGATTGCGGTATCTGGCCCTGAAACCGGGCATCTGTCTGCTGCCAATCGAGTCGACCAGGTCGTTAGTGAAATCCTCGGCCGTCTCGTAAAGGACCGACAGAGCTTGATGATTATGGCGGATGTAGTGTGTTATCGCGGACAGCAAATGCGTCTTGCCAACCCCGTCCTGGCCATATATGAACAACGGATTATATGCTTTTGAAGGGCTCTGAGCCACCTTGACGCAGGCCGCGTGAGCAAACTCGTTGCACTCGCCCAAGACATAATTGTCAAACGTGAAATCGCCATTGGTATGAGGAAGTGCCGGCCCCTGCCTCAAGCTGTGAGCAACGGGCGCTTTGTGCAAAGACCTCTGCACAGCCGGCGCCTTCTCCTCAACGTCGTGCACCCCGTTGAGGCTTATCTGGACCTCGACATCGCGACTGCATATATCCCCTGCGGCCACCCTTATCAAAGAGAGATAGTTCTCGTTGACCCAATTCCGATGCGAGTCGTTCAGAACCGTGAGGCGCAGCACGCCCTTCCTGTATCCCTCGTAGTGCATGCTCTTGATCCATGTCTCAAAGCTGTGCCGGTTGATCGTCCGCTTTACGCGCCGAAGGACGCGGACCCACACGTTGTTCACTTGCGCAAGACCTCCAACCTGGGAAACGATCGCTGAGATGTAAGACCAGAAACTAAAAGCATGACTTCAACCAAAGAAGATGCCCCGCACCCCCCGTGTGTGAGCGGCTAGGGCTTGTGTAGGCTAGAGCTGCGCCCCCAAAGCCAGTCTATGCCATGACTAGCAATATGTGGTTTATCAACGATATGGGCAAAAACGCGAAAGAAGTCCAAACGAAAACTTGTAGCAATTCTTGCTGCTTTCATCACATCTTAAGATTAGTCTTCTATCCGGAATGTTCAAGAAATCTCCCGGCAGATTCTCAAGCGCTGCTCTATTGGATTGTGGTAGATTTGACCGGCTTGCAACATGTATTGGTATTAGTGATGAGTCCATCAAGATTTTGTAAATAGGCATGTTATTTACAGCCGTAAGCTTGCTGTCATCGTGAAGCTGAAAAAATGGGTCTGGATAGCTGAGGCGCTAGCGCTGGCGATTGTCGTTGGGCTTGTCGCTTTCCGTTCTTCGTTTGGATTCTCGTCCATGATAACGCTCGACGGGGCTTCATACCCGCGCCGTGACCTGTATGGCCCGCCCGCATTTGTGTGGACGCGAGACCTCTCTGGAAACCTCAGCCATCTCTTCCAATCGGAATACTCCCACCTCCTCAAGGTCACCTTCTCCGTTGACGGACGTCTTGTTGCGCCGTTGATTCGCCATGGCCCCCCGGAGGTGAGATGCAAGCTCTTTGAACTCCCCCAAAAGCCTGAACATGTCAACCTCACGCACCAAGCGAGTCCGGCCTCGTTGTTTTGGGCGGCCGCTGTCTGCCAGAAGAAATACTCCAAGCGAACCATTGTCACTCAGACAAAGGACCTACTGGGCAACGTATTCAAAGGGACTAAGACACCTCTTGCTCATATAGCGGGCCAGATGTTCGCGGCCACACAGAACGGACTCTGCCGGATAACCGCGGCACTTGGCTGCGGGCCGAATCCGAAAGGTGGGAAGCTCATGTTTCACCTCTTTGCAGCGGATGACCGTGATACCGATCTTTTCACTGAAGAGATCGATGTTAACAGTATCGGCCAGGAACAGAGAGTAAGCTTCGAGTTCGAGCCTATCAAGGACTCCAAGTTCAGGTCCTTCGGGTTCTATTTCACGTCTCCAGATTGCGATCCTGGCAGCGCCCCAAGGGTCTTGGCCGCCCGTAACAACATCGAGCCCAACGGCGAAGCCTGGATCAACTACCGATCGCAACCTTTTGATCTGGTGTTCAAGGCTCAATACTGCGGGGCGCAGGACGAGCCGCTGCCGATTCCGTTTGGGATCACCTTGACGCAGCTTGTGGACGTTGACCTCAGGGATTATGACCCAATAAGGGTGGGCGAGCCCGTCTATCTGGGCGGCGACAAGAGGCAATACTCGGCAGCATATACCTTTCCCGCCATCGCAGACTCCTCGACCAAATACTACCTTATGCTCGTGCAGATCAACGGTATCTCCGTCCCATGCGGACGCTTCCTGTGCAAGCATTCTGCCGGCACGCTCCTGGAGACAATGCGCCACGTCGTCCAGACTCTCATGATCGATAAGCCGCCGTGTGTCAAGAGGCAGCACATCGTCATTCTGGCCTGCGTTCTGTTCTTTCTGCTGGTTGTTTTCGTCAACTGGATCGGGCTACCATATTTCTGCGCTGAAGTCCCTCGCTCGGGGAATATCGCCAACCCGCCAAGCACGCTCCACGACTCCTCTGTTGACAGGACGCAAGCGCGCGAGCAACCTCGAAACTCAGAGGAGGTAACCAATTGAACATAGGCCTTTGCGGTTTCCCGAAGGTCGGTAAGACCAGCGTCTTTGAGGCGGTAACGGGGCTGCTGTCCGACGCACACGCCCATTCCACCAACCTGGCTGCCGTCCCTGTCCCTGATCAGCGACTCGACAGGCTTTTTGCGGACTTCCCAAAGTCCAGAGAAGTCCAGGCCAAGATCGAGTATTTCGACCCGTATCTGCACGAACCAAGCCCTGAGGACGCCATCGGGCCAAGCCTGAACGCCGTCAAGGGCGCCTCGGTGCTCGGGCTTGTCGTTCGTGGATTCGAGAATCCGAACGTGCCATACATCTTCCAGACCATAGACCTGAAGCGCGCCGTCGCCGTGTCCGTCGAGAGAATGTTTGAGGCAGACATCGTTGTCTGCGAGCGACGCGTCGAGAAAATCGACGTCATTTATCTAAAGGCCAAGTCCGACGACCTCGAGAGGGAGCGAGCGATTATCGTCAAGTGCCTCGACCACCTGAGAGGCGCCTCGCCGCTGTCCCGGCTCGAGCTTTCCCCAGAGGAGCGGGCCGCCATTCAGAGCATCGAGTTCTTGACGGCCAAGCCACTTCTGATCGTTCTGAACGTTGACGAGAAGGATGCCTCGACCGAAAGGCTAAAGAAAATTGCAGCCGACTTCAAGCCTCTGGCGCCTCAATACGCCAGCGTAGTCGCGCTGTGCGCCAGATTGGAGCGGGAGCTGCTCGAGCTGGAGGAGGAAGACCGTGCGATGTTCATGCAGGACGCCGGGCTGGCCGACCTGGCCAAGGAGCGCATCATTCGGGCGTCATACGACGCCACTGAGACGATCTGTTTCTTCACAATCGGCAACGATGAGGTCCGGGCGTGGCCGCTTAGGGCAGGCACGACGGCCATCAAAGCCGCTGGCACAGTCCACACGGATATGGCCCGTGGGTTCATACGGGCGGAGGTCATCGCCTTCGATGACTACGTGAAGGCTGACTCTATGCGCGAGGTCAAGGCGCAGAAGTTGAACCGCCTCGAGGGCAAGGACTACGTCGTCGCGGATGGCGACATCATTGAGTTTAGGTTTCACGTTTGATGCTGTGTGGTTGAGGCGCACCGTGTTCGACGACTGGCCTGAAAAAACGCATGATTCAGTTGGGATTTGAGACCACAATATCGTCCGTCGCGATGTTGCTGCTGAGAATGTCGAACCGGCCCTCGAGCGTGAAACCGATCAGCACGGCGTATTCTCCAGGTTGGTTCGGCGCAGGACCTATGTCGATGTAGCCCATGTAGAGCGGCGATCTTCGCCTGGCCCAGAGACCTGCGATGACTGGCTTGATCTCGCCGGAAGGGCCGGGCAAAAAGAGCAATTCGCCTGACTGCTTGTTCTGATATGCGATATAGAGGTCGGCTAAGATACCCACCCAGGACGCGTTCCTGACGAGGGCGTTGACCCCGACCGGTGTGCCCGGCAGGTAGGAGTCTTTTGTGCACTCGAAGTCCAGTCCAATGCCGTCCCAATCATTGCGCATCATAACGACCATCTCGTTGGTGATAACGTAGAGGTTCTCGAAATGGTCGAACACCATGTCCTGCACGCGACCAGTCAAGAAAGGGCATGTGTAGTGCGTCCACTGACTCCGATCGAACCTGGCTATTTGGCCGTTTCCGATAACACACCAGGGATTCCCAAACCGGTCGATCGCAATCCGCAGAACGGGGCCGTTCGGGATAGGCGCTCCCTCATCAATGATGTTGTGGAGGCCTCCGTCGGTATGGTGGTATAGGTCTCCATCGTCACCAAGCGCCCAGGCCAGCCTCTCGCTGTAAGGTTCGACCTGCCGGAGCCAGACGTCGTCGTTAATGGGGAATGACTCAATCCGAAGCAGCTGCCAGCCGGCGCCGTTTTCTTGGTAGTATAGACCGTCCGAGCAGCTTGCCCAACGGTGTGTGCCCCTCCAAGCATCTATCTCATATACGGCTCGTCCGGTTGGTCTATCGAGCCAATCGCCTCCTCCTAGCCGCCAGTTCGTGCGCTGGAGTCCATCTTCTGGACCTGACGAGAGAACCCACGTGTCGTCCTCAAAGCACGTCGTAAACTGCCAGTCGGAGTACGAATAGCGCATTTCGATTTCGTGATACTCCTCATCGCGCACGTAACCCAGGTTCCAGCTCTCACCGAGAAGCACGATGTTGTCCGGGCCTGCGCAGACGCTCCAAATCCCTTCCGGAACTGGGACCTTCGACCAACTTGTCCCGTCCCAGCGCCTCATCTCGGGGTCAACTGTGTATCCGGTGTTGCAGACGTAGAGGCGATTGCGCCCGTCGATGGCGGAGCACCGATCGCTGCAGGACAACCTGGTAACACCAGTGTCAGAGACAAGCTCCCAAACCTCGTCGCCCGGAACGGGGAATGTGTAGTATTCTGCGGTTGCGGTAACGCAGAACAGCAGCGGAATAATGACTGCAACAATTGACCTGACGAATCTCATGGCGCCTCCTTCTAAATAGGCATTGATGTCTCGAGGATGACTGCAGTGGACATGATTCGTGATTAACCAACGTTTTAGTCACGGGCGCCAGTTTGTGACGAAGTTGATGTTCTCCATGTCAGCGCTGCACAAGAACTCCATCGTTTGTGGCTTGGTGAGGGCTACGGCGAACCAGAATCTGGCCTGTCGGTTGATCGGCGGGCTGTCGGTCGGCAGCGTCAGCTCCGCGAAGCTCTCCAGCGTCCATCGCGTCCCGTATGGAATGTGAAAATCCGTCAGGCCGGGGGATACCCCGGGCTGCCAAGTAGGCCAGGAGTAAATGTTTCCATCGATATCCCACATCACCAGATAGAAATCGACGTCTGTGCTGCGCCCCATGTTTTCACCCGCGACTGTAAGCGACAGAGAGTCGCCGGGGTAGAACCAGCTCTGGGCGAGAAAAAGATCGATGTACATAGAACCATAATCTGCGATGGCGGTCAGGCCCCAGCCACTAATATACAACACGCCCTCTCCGCCTATCACCGGTTCTGAGGCTCCGCCTATCTCCGTGCGCCAGTTCTCTGTTCCATCTGGCTGAAACGAGAAAAGCGTATCACTGGTTCCCCCAGCAATGGCTCCTACGTATATGGTGCCGTTCGCGCCTATCGCGATGTTATTCCCTGGCGAGCCAGGAATTTCGAGTGACCATTTCAGATCCCCGGCCGAAGTGAGCGCGAAAAACAGACTCTCGTAGGGTGGATTTGGCGTGGACACGTACCAGGGCTTGTCTGCCAGAAGATAGATGGTGCCCTCCTCCGATGTGCCCAGGCAGGGATCGCCGGCGACCGCCTCATCGTAGGGAACGAAGCTCATTCCGGTGCTGAAGCTCCAGTTGAGTTCGCCGTTTGGGCCGTAGCAGTAAAGAATGCCCTGAGAGAGGGAATAGAAAATGACCGAGGAGTCGGAGGCAGCTAGAAGATCGCTAACCTCGAATCCCGAGACTGCCTGTTCCCATAGCAGGTTGCCCTTGGAATCAAGAGCCAGAAGCCGTCCATCCTCCAAAGACCAATAGTCCTCGAGCACATACACATTCCCATTCGGCGCCACAGCGGGTTCACGAACCTTCCGGCCGTCCGTATAATACTCCCACTTGACATCGCCTTCCGTGCTCAAGGCGCAGAATGATGACACTGTGCACGCGTAGATAGTCCCGTCTGGCCCAACCGTGATGTTTTGGACGCCAGGACCTCGCCATTTGAGCTCCCCCCGCGATGAGAATGCGTGCAAAGCGCCGCAAGGCACATACACTGTCCCGTCGTTGCCCAAGGCAACTGACGAAGGAAGGTTGCAGTCTTGAGACCACTTGAGCGCCCCGGAATTGTCGAGAGCAAAAAGCCCGTTCGGGAAAGCGACAGCGTAAATGGCGCCATCCTCCGCGACTACAACCGGCCCGGACAAAAGTTGGTCCGACAAGGTCCTCCAGGCGATGTTCGCGCGACTTGGCCCGTTGAACTTACTCTGACACGTGTGCCGGCAGTCGTGCATCATCATCTGCCAGATCGGCTCGCCCGCCAATGATACGGCGCTCGCCAGGGCCGCTATCACAATTCCGGTGATTATCACTGTTCTTCGCATTGCTCAAACCTCCCCTGTATTACGGCTTAGCACCTAAAACTGTGATCAAGTATTCGCCAATGCTGAGAATATCGGTCTGTAGCTTAAATGTCAACGCGAGCCGGGACCTGATATTGCCCTGGCGAATGAGGCGCGGCGCCGATGTCAGCAAGGCTATGGAACTCGCCACCCTCGTGGAGAAACAGGCGGGCGGCTCCGCCTCGATGGCAATGGGAGTCGAGAAGCGCCCGGCGAACGGTGTCATCGCCTCTACGCCAGCCTTAGGGGGTGTGTGGCAAGCAGCCCCACACCCCCTACATCACATTTGAATAGCGCCGGACGCTATCTACTCAAAGACCCACGTTGCTGAGGCGATATCGCCCTCAATCTGCATATCGTAGTTGTATGGATTTAGCACAGCGGCATAGAACACATACTGGCCCTTGGGCAGCGCATTGCTGAACGGAACCCGCAGAATCTCGATTGGGCCTATTGCGGCAGCCTCTGCAACTCTGATGAACACAGGCTGCGGTTCCATCGAGAACCCAGGATAGAACAGGAACGTCCCGTCAGGCAGAACGACCGCCCCTAAGAGATCGACCGCGAGCGCTGGGCCTGGATTCTGTATGCCAAACGAAATCGCCAGTTCCTCGCCGGCGTGAACGCTGAACTTGTCCGCAGAAACCGACAGCTCCGGGCCCCTATAGCCGGCAACGCCTGTGCCTGTGACCTCGATCCGCCCTGCCAACCAATCTGGGTCATTGGAACTCACCCCTATACCCTCATTGTAGAAACCCGACTCCGTTGGGCTGAACGTAACCGTCATTTCAACGGAGCTGCCCGGCAACACCCAAAACGGATACCAGGACACATCCTGACCGTCCCCAAACGGCTCAGGGGTGACCATGCGGTAGATGTAAAGAACTACTGCCCCGTCGTTCCGAGCAGTGATGGTCATCTCTTTCGTCGAGCCCACCGGCACTTCACCAAAGTCGAGAATCCGGGGACTCACGTTGAGAACCGGATAATCATCGTCACCGATACTTCCTACACCGCTGAGTGTAATCGTCAGCTGTGGAGAGCCCGGGTCGTTGCTGTTTACATGCACTTCCCCTGTCTCATCGCCCTCGCCGGCCGGATGGAAAGTTACGCTGATCCGCTCGCTTCCGCCAGGCGCGATGACAATCGGGAACGATCCATTATAGAAGGCGCCAAAGACGGTGGGCGTCGAACTCTCTACATCAAGGGACGAGACCTCGAGATCAGCAGTTCCCACGTTTGAGATCTCAACGCTTAAGTCCGCAACACCTCCAAGATGGACAACGCCGAACCTAATGTCGTCGTGGCTCAACCTAATATCCGGCCCGCCTGCGCCTGAGACGCCCTCTCCTGTCGTGGCAACTCTATAACTAGGGTTCTCGGGATCGTTGGATAGAATGGCAAATCTGCCCGGATAGGAGCCAGGGGTGGGGGGGGTGAACCTCCGGACCATCTCGGTAGATTCGCCGGGCTGTAGAACGTGAGGGTACCATGAGGGCGCTTGCCCATCAGTGTATGCCGTCTGCGAGCCCACAGTCTCCATCCCGGTAATAATCAGGTCCGCGCCACCCACGTTAGAGACGGTAACGCTCCTTTCAGCAGTTGTGCGCACCGTGACCCTGCCGAAATCCAGCCTATCCGGAGTGACATGGATACTGGGTCCACCCCCGGTAACGCCGGTGCCAGTGCAGGCGACTGTCGTGGCGCCTGGACTGGTCAGGTCCGTGTAGAAATCGTTGTGGCGGATAACGAAGAAAGTACTGTAATCACTCGCCGCGGTCGGCTTGAAGTTGATCCTGATCGTCATCGTCCCGCCGTTTGGTGGCACCACATGCGGATAGTAGCTCGCTCCTCGCGCGTCGCTGAATACGGACACCATCTGCTGATTCTGCACGCTATAGATGACCAGATCAGCTCCGCCAATGTTGGTTACAGTGAAGTTGCCCGCTTTCGTCTCACCAAGTGTTACCGTGCCAAAGCCGAGATCTTGAGGCGCAACCCGAATGCTGGGGTTTTGCATTGACGCAGCGCCCTGTCCAGTCAACGTGACCTCAACTAGAGGCTCATCCGGATCGTTGCTCGTGATAGCCAGGGTCGCATTAAACTGGCCCAGGCCAGGAGGCGAGAACGAGACATCGATCAGCTGGCTTGCCCCTGCGGCAATTGTCATCGCGCCCGCCGTGCTCGTGAAGGCTGGAATCATGGTATCGATCAATATATCAGAGATGTTCAGAGGCAAAAGGCCAACGTTCGACACCTCGATATACGCAGTTACAGTTCGGCCTAGAGCCGGAGGCAGTGTTCCGAAGTCGATCGACATCGGCGAGACGCTGATATCCGGCTCGTTGAGCGCATAAATCGTCTGGCAATCCGGCTCGAGCGGTCCTCTTTCAACGTTCCCAGCGTTGTCAACGCCGATCGTGTAGAAGTAGTAACTGCCCTGGCCGTCTTTCGGCATAAACGTTATCTGCCCCCTCGGACTCGTGCGGGTTATACGACTGCTCTCGAACTCGCCGTTCTCAAACTTATACCAGAGCGTCACACGAGCAAGGCCGCTCGTGATCTCATAAACGTTATAGTCGATCAGTATCTTCGGCTCATAGACTGTTCCGGGCGAAGTGCAGAACGACGCAGGAGGCGTTACGTCATAGATGACGCTGCAATCCGGCTCATCCTTGAGCGCCTCGACGTTACCGGCCCTGTCGTCTGCCCTCGTCTGGAGGTCATAGAAGCCCTCGCCGTCCTTCGCCCAAAGGCTAAACGTGCCCTCAGCAAGGTCCATCCTGACGCCCGAATCCTGCCAATCGCCGAACTCAACGCCAGCATATCTCTTGAACCGATACCACAGACAGGTGCCCCTGACGCCGCTGCCATCTATGGAAAAGGAAATGTCGGGGTCTTCGGCGTCGAACGCTATCGAAAGCGGCGACTTGTTTGCGTAGGTGCTGCTAGTGCACGTCGAGACCGGCGCGGTGGCATCGTAAAGAACAGAACACTCCATATCCTTGGCTGCCTCAACGTTTCCGCCGGAGTCGGTCGCGAGCGTGAAGAACGAGTAAATACCCTCGCCGTGCATAAGCTCGAAGTCAAAAGCGCCGGTGCCTGCCGTCATCGAAAGGCCGCTGTCCTCCGGAACGCCGAAGTTGAAGCTGAACCACAGGCTCACCGTTACGGAACCAAGCCCCTCATCACCAGCCAGGAAGGTAACGGTAACCTCCGTCGCGTTCGTCACGCTTGGGCAACTGCACTGAGAGAACGGCGCTTGCGTGTCGAGTATCGTTACCGTGTCCGGCATGTCGGGAATCCGCTCCCGATGCCCGGCCTCATCCACGCCGACTGTGTAAAACGCGTACTCGCCATCGCCCAAAATCGCGTCAAACGAAAACGCTCCGCTCGACTCATACCCCACGAGGCCCGTGTCCGTGAACTTCGCTCCGTTGTAGCTGCTGAAGAGCTTCGTCCTGTTCACGCCCGAGACTGCGTCCTGCGCCTCGTAGGCTATACTGATCACCGCGGACGAGGCGATCTCACCGGACGAGCAGCTGGAAACTGGCGCCTCTCTATCGAGAAGAACGACCGCGTCAGCTGTGTCAGGAACATCCTCTATATTGCCAAGGTAATCCTCGGCCGTCGTGTAGAAGCCATAGGCGCCGTCCCCATCGTAGAGCCTGACTTCAAACACGCCTTGGTCATTCCCATGACGAGAAAGTCCAGTATATTCCCAATCACCATCGTTGAACCTCTCGAAGAGCTTGACCTCCTTGACGCCGTTGTTCAGCTCCAAGACGTGGAAACCAACCTGAATCTCGTTGAAGGTCGCAATGGCCGGCGCCGAACAGTGCGATTCTGGAGCCTTGACGTCGAAGTATATCGAAAGCACATCCGGAAGCCCCGCAGGAGGCTCCACGTTCTCGGCCGCGTCAACGGCGACCGTGTAGAACTCATACGTTCCATCACCCAAGAGCGGGACGAACGTGAACATCCCGGAGCTGCCCGAGCCCTTCTTGGGGTGCATCGCCCAGTCTCCAAAGGCCAGGCGATACCAGAGTTGAACCTCGACAATGAGGTTGCTGTCAACAACATCATAGTTCAATAGAATCTCGGTATCCGTCAGGCTGTTGAGCGTGCAGGTCGATTCTGGGGCTGTTGCATCATAGACCACCGAGGCCTTTGCCGTGCTCGGGCCCAGCTCCACGTTCCCTGCATTGTCCTCGGAAACTGTTGTGAAATCGTATTTGACCTCTCCAGTTGCTGAGGTGTCGAACTCAAACGTGCCCTCAGCCCCGGTGGATGAAAGCCCGCTATCAATCCAGTCGCCCGAGCCGATACGGTAGTAAAGAACCGTCTCGTTCAAGCCACTTAGCCCGTCGTAGCCTCTGAACTGGATGGGTATAGTCGAATCGCTCGTGTAGTCGCCGTCAGCGGTAAGCCAGCAGCTCGAGACTGGGCGAATCATGTCATAAATTGTGGTCGTGTCCGGCTGGGTGCTCGCCGTAGGCCTCAGCTCCTCGTTCCCAATCGCATCGATCGCGACGGAGTAGAAATCGTAAGTCCCATTACCGAGGTTCACGCCGAAGTAGATCGTGCCCCCTGACGCCTGCTTGGCCTGGCCGCTGCATGTCCATGCGCCGCCGTTGTATCGATACCACAGAACGGTCTGGAAGATGCCATTCACGGCATTGCTGGTGAACTGAACAGGGATTGGCATCGCATTATCGTATTCGGGCGATGTGCAGGATGATTCGGGATATGCGGTGTTGTATAGACAGGAGCAATCTGCCGACGCTGGTGCACCCTCAACGTTGCCAGCGTAATCCTCGGCGATCGTGTAAAACTCGTAGATGCCCTCTTGCGTCGGGACGAAATTAAACGTCCCTATCTCGGCATATCCTACAAGCCCAGAATCAGTCCAATTGCCCCACGTGCCGCCAGAACTGTAGCGATACCAAAGCGACACGGACTTCACACCGCTCTTGTTGTCTCTGGAGACCCACGTAACGGGAATAAGCGGGCTCGTAACCTTGGCCGGACAGTCGCATGACGATTCGGGCGCCCTGGGGTCGGGGACCCACTCGTCAAAGACGAAGAGCTCGTGCCCGACCGTGATGTAAACGAATCCGTAGGAGTCGAGCGAAGGACTGGAATCGACCGGAATCCCGAAATCATAGCTCCAAAGTAGCGACCCATCGGGATTGAGACAGTAGAAGAACCCGTCGTCGCTGCCGAAATAGATACGACCGGCGATGTCAACAGCGGGCGAAGAGTGGATTGGACCACCCGTCGCATATTCCCAAACCGCAGCACTGGGCGAGGCGGGATCGACGCAATACAGCGAACCGTCTTCTGATGGGATGAACACCATGCCCACGTCGGGGTGGACGGCGACGGAGCCCACGATAGGCCCGCCCGTCGCGAAGTTCCATAGATTGCCGCCAGAATTCGTGTCAAGCGCGTACAGAACTCCATCCATACCGCCCACGTAAAGCTCCGCATCATCATGGCTCAGCGTCGGCGCAGCTGTTAAGATCACGGGTGGAACATGGCTCCGCCACCGGAGCGACACTGCCGAACGTGGATCAATGCAAAACACGTTGAAAACATCAACATTGCCCTCGGTTGTGAAATAGACGAAGCCTTCAGAATCGATCGCTGGGCTGCCAACAACCCGACCCGACACAGGAGGCGGAGGCGTGAAAGGATAGCCCATAATGGCCAAGCCTGAATCTGCGACCGCCGCAGCAATGGACGAATCCTCCAGCCCGAAAAAGGCGGCACCAGTATCTGAAATCGTGGGCGGCGCCGTGATCTCAGCCGGCAAAGGCGTTGACAGCGCCCAGTTCAAGGCTCCGTCGGGCCCGACCGATGACACCATGCCACCCCGAAGCGCCAGAACCGCGTTGCCCGCGTGGTCAACGACTGGACCCCAGTCCGACGCCAAGCCCGTCGGATACTGCCAATCGAGGCGCCCGTTCGGCAGAACTGCATAAAGGGTGCCATCCGTAGCGGAAACAAATATCCGGCCGGTCTGATCGAGCGAGGCGTAGGCATTGAGGTCAAACTGGCCGAACGTCCGGGCCCACTCGACTTTGTTCGTCGTCGGGCCTTCCGCGTTCATGTAGCCCCTGTGGCCTTTGTCGCAGCCCACCATCGGCCAGAGCTCGCTGCAAACAGCGATGTAATAATATGACCCGATCTCCCCAGATGTGTGCTGTCTAACCTCGACGTAGTAGGTCCCGGTCTCTTCGCAGAAGAACTCCACGCTTCCACTCTGGCCCAGGCCAGGAACATCGTCGCTCCCAATAAGTGTCAAGCTGCCGCAATCGCCGGAGTAAACATAAATGTCCGGGTCGGTGATGTATGGTTCGATGTCGTAGGTAAAGACTCGATAGGTAATGCCTCGAAGCCCATCGAACTTCAGCCAATCGATGTCATCGTGAGGCGCAAGCGTGTGGCGTTGCGCAACGCAATCGGCGCCAATCGAGCTGGCATCTCCGCAGACGTCATCGTCCTCGTATTGGTCAACCTCGTACTCACCGATCGCCACATCA
>DATLAJ010000090.1 GCA_035527515.1 bacterium | reverse complement strand
GTCGATAGCGCCGTATGCGGGAAGGGGGACGTTCGCGAAGTAGGGCACGGGGTATGCGAAGAGCGCCAGGCCCGTGGGGCCGTTGCCGTCGGGTGGGTCAGGCCGTGGCAATGCCGGCGCGGCGAGGTCCTTCATGTCCGGTGTGTTGGGTATCGACCCCGGCCCGCTATAGCTCGGCCCCGGCTCAAGGAACTCGGTGCTGCCATCGAACGCAGCATAGAATATCGGGAACGGAGGCGCCGCCCCTTGAGGCGCAACGTAGAACAGCTGTCCGCTTGGCGCCTGAATGGCAACATAGAGGTCAACGCTCGTCGGCGGGCCCAGGTAGGATAACGAGGCGCGTCCTTTTAGCGCGTCCGGCGCGGCGTCAGCTTCCAGATGAAAGGACTCCTCCGCCAGCAGAACGCTTATGCCTCGCTCAGTCGATACCCAGATGTTCCCATAAGAGTCCTCATCTATGTCGTTGATCTCCCCAGAGCACAGCCCGTCGGTGGTCGAATAGAACTGAACCTGCTCGTCCCCGTCGATACTCAGAAGCCCGGGCTGATAGTGGTATGAATCCGCTTCGTACTGCAGGCCCTGGCACCACTTGCGATTCTGACTATCGACAAAGAGGGGAGCTGCTGCGCCGCATCCGCCGAGGTCAGCCTTGTACCATCGCCTTGTTACCCTCCCGTTCGCGATTTCAGTGATATAGCCACATGTGGCCCAGACAACATCGTCGTCATCGACAACGATCGCGCTGTATTCGCATCCGAGCTCGTACTTCCTCTCTTTCTCGCCGTCCCAAGAACGAATCCCCGCATAATCGTAGGGCGGGTCCTCATAGCTGCTACCACAGGACACCCAAAGCACGCCTTTGCTGTCCAGAGCCACGTCACTTATCTCCTGTCCCGACCAGTCAGGCTCATACTCCGTTATCCACCTATCTCCGTCAAAGCGCCTAACTACCCGGGCGTAATCAGACACATAGCAGACGGCGAGCACCTGACCATCCGGGCCTATCTTAACCTCGCTTACTCGCCGGGCCGGCAGGGACTCGTCCCAGTCTCGCCCGTCGAACCGGTACGCGCCCTCGTCCGTCCCGAACCAGACATCACCGTCCGGCGCGCATGCCATCGAGTTGATCTTGTCCGGAAGCTCACGCCGGCCAGGCCAGAGAATGTCAACGTCACCACCATCCCAACGCGTGAGATAGCGCGGGACCGTATACCACTTCTTGAGGGAGGTAAACCACACGCTTCCTCCATCGTCTATGCACAGCCGCTCCGCGATTGTACCCACAACTGGGTCAAACGCCCAGAACGACTCAAGGCTCTGGCCATCGTAGCGGATGAGGAAAGGGCGCTCCTCGTTCTGATCAGTTAATACAGAACTAGGAAGAACCCACGCGGCGTTGCTCGCGTCAAACCTCAGGTCCTCTACTCGACCACCAATATCTAAAAAAGACGGCCATACGTTCCGGTAAACTCGCCAGACGCCGTCCTTGGACAGACTCGCTGCGTCGCCATGATCTTCCCAGTCACCATATATCCGTCCAACAACCCATTTGGTGCTGCTATTGTCAACGCGGACAAGTTGAACCCAGGTCCACTTGTCACCGTTGGGGAATCTGTAAGATGTGTATGATTGGTCCTCAAAACGCCATAGGCCGTCGCCGTTTGCCAGCCAGGCGCCGTGACCTCTATCGGCCGCTAGCCGAAAGAAATACCAATCCTGGATCGGCGTGTCTGTAACCTCCACATCAAAGCCGTCGAATGTATATACTCTCTCCCGGATAATCGACCAGGCTTTGCCTTGCGACGCATCCAGCTCCGAATCGTAGAGCTCAGGGGCAGACTGATAATACGGCAGGCTCCAACTTCGGAAAGAAGTGCCGTCAAACCGCATCATGTCTGCCCCGTACAAGAACCAGACGTAGCCTAGTTCGTCCGCGGCGATATTATAGACGTTCATTGCGGAGTATCCCGACTGCCACTGAATTCCATCGAACTCCAGCAGGCCCACCGTGGAGTTACCATAAAGGTCTTCGTGGGAAGCCCATAAGACGCCTCGGGAGTCGATGGCAATGTGCGCTATTGCGCAGGAGCCACGTGAGTCGGCGGGCGTGAACTTCAGCCTCTCGCCCGTTTCTGGATTAAACCGGACCAATCCGCCGGTTGTCCCGATCCAGACCAACCCGTTGTGAAGCGCCAGGCAGTTCATTAGGTTACCGGACGTGTAGTTGATCACAACCGGCTCGGCGCTCACTTGGGTCCAAAGGGAATAGCCTACCAGCAAACATGCACACAACATTAGCCCCACCTTCACAGTTAGCCTTCGATCCATTAACCAAATCGACATGTCGCATTCTCCTCAAGAGTTTATATCGTTTTGAAGAATCACCACGTAATTGGGCCATCATTCCCCGAAGGACCGTGCGGCCAAAGCGTCCGGCATCTCGCACCAGCCGGGCCCGGATCTGGGCCAACTTCCTTCCACGCGCAGCTGTAGCCTTGGTCTGGATCCCCGAACTTCTCCGTCGCCATCTGCCAGGCTGCGAGCATCTGGTCCGTCATAATCCAGAACGATATCCTGTAGCCAGTCTGGCCATAGTCATCGTCGTAGAAGTAGCTGCTGATATGCGCCTTTAGATCGGCGTTCAGTATCATGGCCCTCCTTGAGGCAATAGTAACGCCTCACGTTGCGACTTTCAACAGGAGACGAGGCCCCAAAATCAAATTAAGGGCAAGAGCGTTCAAAAGATGAACATGTTTAGCGGCTCCCAACAGGCGATGATTTGGACCGTGGTGGGTTCGTGGGTTCCACCCGTTTGGCACTTTGGAGTGCGGTCGCTCGGCGCCGCACTCCAAATGGATGCCGCTCGCTTGGCTCAATCTGATTATTGAGGGGAGGCGAAACTACCTTTACTTGGGGTTGCGAGGTCAATAGAATACAGTCTGGTTGACCGGTGCGTCCGCTCATAGCCTCTGAGTTCGGGCTTGGGCTGCGCGGAGCGGTCTTGATACTGTGCCCAGCGTTGATTTTGCTAGAGGTTTCGTGTAACGGTGAATAACGTGAAGAAGATCATTGCAAGTGGGAATCGGGCGTCTGGAAGGCTTCACATTGGGCATCTGAAGCTCTTGGAATACTGGGCCTCGCTCCAGGACGAATACGAGTGCTTCTACTTCATTGCTGACCTTCACGCTCTCACCACGGAGTATCAGGACACTGGGATGGTGGCTGAATACAGCAGGGATATATTCATCGACTGGCTTTCTGCCGGCCTCGACCCAAGAAAAAGCCACCTGTTCGTGCAGTCTCAGATTCCGGCGCACTCGGAGCTCTACGTCCTGTTCTCGATGTTCTCTAATCTGGGTCGGCTCTATCGCGTCCCAACTTACAAAGAGCGGCTCCGCGAGGACGCCACGCACTCACTGATTACGCTCGGATTTCTTGGGTATCCTGTCCTTCAGGCCGCGGACATCCTTCTGTATCGGGCTGACGCGGTTCCCGTAGGGCTTGACCAGGCCTCGCACGTTGAGCTAACGCGCGAGGTGGCTCGGCACTTCAATCGCCTCTATGGAGAAGTGTTCCCAGTCCCAAAAACCATCTTGAACAAGGCACCGAACCTGCCGGGGACGGACGGCCGCAAGATGAGCAAGTCCTACAACAACTGCATCTATATCTCTGACGGTCCCGACGTGATCCGAAATAAGATCGCGACCATGTTCAGCAATCCCGAGCGAAAGAGGCGTTCCGACCCTGGCGATGCCGAGAAGTGCAACGTGTATGAGTTCCACAAGAGCTTCACGGACCCAGAGACCCAGGCCAGGATCAAGGGCGAGTGCGCTGACGCCTCGATTGGGTGCGTTGACTGCAAGAAGATTCTTGCCGAAAACATGATCGAGGCTCTGCAAAAGCCGCAGGAGGTCAGGAAGCGGATCGAGCGAGAGCCAGCCTACTTGAACGAGGTGTTCCGGAAGGGCCGGGAGGAGGCAACCGCGGCGGCTGAGGCAACGATGCTAAAGGTTAGAACGGCAGTGGGCCTGTGGTAGTAGGGCTGAGCGCTCCAGAGGGTTCGGAGTTTCGCGTTCAGGTTCAGGACTACTCCGGGCCGCTGGACCTGTTCGTTTATCTCGTGAAACAGGAAGAACTCGATCTGCTGGCGGTCTCGGTTCTTCGCATCGTCAAGGGCCTTGCCAAGTTCATCTCAAAACAATCCCCGAGCCTCGACTCTGCTGGCGAGGCAATGCTGCTGACCGCGGACCTGGTCTATCTCAAGTCTTGCCTTCTGTTGCCTGGGACACCTGGCGAGGAAGCCCAGGACGACCTTCCGGAACCCTCGTCCGTGCTCGTGCAGCGGATTCTTCAGTATGAGGAGGCGCGGGCAATGGCGCAGGGGCTTTCGGAACAGCAGGAGCGCAGGCGAGCACTGTGGTTCTCTGGGGATTCAAGCAAATACAGCGAGACAGAGGAGAACGACATAGTCGGCGCTAGCGTCGTGGACCTCGCACTTTCATTCATGGGAATGTTGACGCGGGATGAGGTAAATCAGGTTCAATACATCTCGCGGGAGAGGTATTCGATAGCAGAAACGGTTATGAAAATGGTCCAGATATTGAAGGGCAAGCCGTCGGTTTCAATGCGGGAGGTTTTCTCGCAAGCCCAAGACCTCGAGGAGAAGCTGGCGTTCTTTCTCGCGCTGTTGGAGCTCGTAAAGTTCTCGCTGGTGGCGGCCCTTCAGCGTAGGAACTCCTTTAACATACGGCTCAAGTTGCTGGCCGATGCGGATGTGGAACAGCTTCGGTTGAAGCTCGCAGTCGGGCCCCAAAGCGGCTCGCACAAGCTCGCGCCGGTCTAGGGGTCTTTCGAGATAAGGCTTAAGTCCATTGACCAATCATGACGGATCAAACCTGGCTCAAACCTCCTCGGTTGATGCGAGCACGTTGCGCATGATCGTGGAGGCGGTCCTGTTCGTGGCGACCGACCCGGTGTCGCACGAGCAGCTTGTTGGGCTGTTTGGGCAGAAGGTCGCTAGGGAACAAGTAGCAAATGCGCTTTCGTCGCTCTGGGAGCAATATGAGAAGGCTGATGGCGCACTTCAGGTCGTCGAGATAGGCGGGGGGTTCAAAATGACAACTCGCGCGCAGCTTGCCCCGTGGATAGAGAAGTTCTTCACAAAAAGACGCAAACTATCGCTATCAAGAGCGAGTTTGGAGGTTGTCTCCATAGTGGCTTATCAGCAACCAGTTACGATTTCACAGATTGACTACGTGCGAGGCGTCGATTCGGCCGGCGTGGTTCGGGGTCTTCTCAAGCTCGGTCTCATCACGGTCACGGGCCGGAAGAAAGGCCCAGGTAGGGCGCTCTTGCTGGGTACGACGGACAAGTTCCTTGATCATTTCGGGCTTTCGAGTTTGGATGCGCTGCCCAGGCCGGAGGAGTTGGGCAATCTCAGCGGCGTCAATCAAATGCTTGATGAATAGAATGGGACTAGGGGATGTATAGATTGAGCAAAGATGACTTGAATGAGTATCGGCGGCTGGTCGATTTGTTCAAGGACAAGAGCATTATGGTCGTCGGCGATCTGATGGTCGATCAATACATGTGGGGCGAGGTCTCTCGCGTGTCGCAGGAGGCTCCGGTGCCGATTGTCCTGATCAACAAGCGCAGTTTTCGACTAGGAGGCGCCTGCAATGTTGCCAATAACATCGCGATGCTTGGCGCACGTGCGTTTCCAGTTGGCGTGGTGGGTGAGGATTACAAGGCGATGTTACTGCGAGACATGCTCGCCGAGCACGATATCGCCGACGACGGCTTAATACATGACGCCGGCAGGACGACAACCACGAAGACGCGCGTAGTGGCCCGAGGCCAGCAGATCGTTCGCTACGATGAGGAGAGCACCGAGTCGCTTCAGGCCGGGGTAAAGACTAAGGTCCTTGAGTTCGTCAAGAAGACGATCGACCAAGTTGACGCTGTGATTATCGAGGATTACGGCAAAGGTGTAATCTGTCCAGACCTCACCGGGGAGGTGCTGGCTATCGCGCGGGAAAAAGGGAAGATAATCTCGGTCGATCCCAAAGACGAGCACTTCCTGCTCTACAAGAACGTCAGCGTGATGACGCCTAACGTTCACGAGGTCGCAACGTTCTGGGGCAAGAGAATAAACAACTTTGACGAGCTTGCGGATGCCGCCCGCAAGCTGCTCGAAGAGACGCACTCGGAGGCGATCTTAGTTACACGCGGCGAGCACGGGATGTTCCTTGTGCACAATGTAGGTGAACCCGTGACCATTGATACAGTTGCGAAAGAGGTTTACGACGTAACCGGGGCGGGTGACACAGTGATAGCTGTTCTCACGCTTGCGCTTTGTGCGGGCGCCTCGATGGAACGGGCGGCTCGACTTGCGAATTATGCGGCGGGTGTTGTCGTAAGCGAGATTGGCGCCGCAACCGTTACTGCCGAGGCGTTAGTTGCCTCGTTGGTTAGTGATTCGGAACTTGGTCTGGGGGATTAGTGATGGCAAGAAGCGTAGTACTAATCCCTGCAAGATACTCATCGACCAGGTTTCCGGGCAAGATTCTGACAGAGATTCTCGGCAAGCCGATGATAATGTGGGTTTACGAGCGTGCGGGCCTGGTCTCGTTGGCGGATGATGTGATCGTAGCCACTGACGACCTGAGGATATTTAACGCTGTGAAGGACTTCGGGGGAAAGGCCCTAATGACTTCGGATTCGCATCAAAGCGGCTCGGACAGAATAGCCGAGGCGGCGCTGAGCCTCGACTGCGACATCGTGGTGAACGTGCAGGGCGATGAGCCGCTTCTCGATCCCGAGGCTGTCGATCTTTGCATACAGGAGCTGTTGCAGGACCCCGGCCAAGAGACAGTAACGTTGCGAACTCCGATTCGTGGTGTTGACGAGCTTTTCGACCCCAATACCGTAAAGCTCGTGTGCTCCGCCGATGACTACGTGTTGTACTTCTCTCGCTCGCCAATACCGTGCGTGGCCGAGCTGGCCGATGCCTTCAAGAAAGGGTCTCTGCCCAAAAAGCGTTTCAGAAGTTGCGATATAACGTTTTACAAGCACATTGGTGTCTATGCCTACCGTAAAGATTTCCTGATACGGCTCTCACAGATGGCGCAGACACCATTGGAGCGCGCCGAGAGGCTGGAACAGCTGCGCATTCTGGAGAACGGCTACCCCATCAAGGCACTTCTGACCAAGTCGCCGATGAAAAACGTGGATGTGCCCGAGGATGTGCCAGAGGTCGAAAGGCTGCTGAGGCAGCTACATTTCCCACAATCACCCTAGGAGCTAGTGTGGTCAAGAGAAAAATCACGAAATACATATTCGTTACCGGTGGTGTCGTATCGTCGCTGGGGAAAGGACTTGCGGCTGCCTCAATAGGGCGCATTTTAGAGAGCCGTGGCTTCAGGGTAACGCTCATCAAGCTCGACCCTTACATCAACGTTGATCCCGGAACGATGAACCCGTTCCAGCACGGCGAGGTCTATGTAACTGAGGACGGGGCTGAGACGGACCTCGATCTGGGGCACTACATGCGCTTCACGAACGCCAGGTTCACGAAGAAGAATAACGTTACAGCCGGCCAGGTTTACTACTCCGTCATAAACAAGGAACGACGAGGAGAATACCTCGGCGGAACAGTCCAGGTCATCCCCCACATTACCGATGAGATCAAGCGTCGGATTCGTGCGCTTGCACGAGGTAACGACATCGTGATTGTGGAGATCGGTGGGACGGTCGGCGACATCGAGGGCTTGCCTTTTCTTGAGGCAGTTCGGCAGTTCAAGTTCGATATGAAGGCAGAGCACGTGCTTTATGTTCACCTCACGCTGATCCCGTATATCAAGGCCGCTGGCGAGCTCAAGACCAAGCCGACGCAGCACAGCGTTAAAACGCTCAGCCAGATCGGCATCCAGCCGGACATACTGCTCTGCCGGACCGAGACATCCCTTCCCAAGGAGCTCAAGAAAAAAATCGCGCTCTTCTGCAACGTTGATCAGGAGGCCGTAATCGCGGCCAAGGACGTCGAGTGCATTTACGAGGTCCCGCTGATTTTTGAGCAAGATGGCCTTGGCAACGCAATCGTAACACGATTGAACCTTCCCAAAAGAAGGCCCAATCTTTCACAGTGGGAGGAAATGGTTCGGGTAATGACGTCAGCCCCAGAGGGCCCGACGGTCGCTATAGTCGGCAAGTATGTCCTGCTGAAAGATTCCTACAAGAGCCTGCTCGAGGCGTTTGCGCACGGCGGCTACGCCAACGGCGTCCGCGTCAGGCTGAAGATGGTTGACGCGGAGGATGTCGAGCGCGATGGGCCGGAGAGATGGCTTGCCGACGTTGACGGCCTCATGGTTCCGGGCGGCTTTGGCAAGCGAGGCATCGAGGGCATGATCAGCGCCATTCGATACGCCCGAACCACCGAGCGACCCTTCTTCGGCATCTGCCTTGGGATGCAGTGTGCGGTGATAGAGTTCGCCAGGAACGTCTGCAACCTGCCCGGCGCAAACAGCACCGAGTTCGACAGCGACACGCAGTATCCGGTCATCTATTTCATGCCCGAACAGCGCAGGGTCAGGAAGAAAGGCGCCTCGATGAGGCTAGGGGCAATGCAGTGTACTCTGGTCAAGGGGACGCTCGCACAGTCGATTTACGGCGAGGATGTCATCTTGGAGCGCCATAGACACCGATACGAGATCAATAGCGAGTTCTTCCCCCTTCTCGCCAAATATCGAATGGTTACCTCAGGCTTCTACGAGAAGAAAAACCTCGTCGAGATAGTCGAGCTGCCCGACCATCCGTGGTTCTTGGCCGTGCAGTTTCATCCTGAGTGGTGCTCAAAGCCCGACAGGCCGCACCCGCTCTTCACGTCGTTCACGGCTGCGATGCTCAAGTTCCGCCAGCGCTAGTCGCCCGCTCGATGAGCATTGAGGGCTGAAGTTCCCACTGCTCCTGCGTAATGGTGTCGAACATTTGGCCACTTTCCGAATCGATGAGCGCGGCCACGAAGCGATATATTCCAGTCTGGGCAGTCTCTGGTACAGTCATCTCAAAGATCGGCGAGAACTGGCACCTGGCATGGCACAGCAGGAGGTAGTCTGTTAGCAGTGGCACGGGCATCGTGCTGAAGTTCGGCAGGAAAAGGACCGAGCCGTCCGGCGTTAGAAGCGCTACATAGGCATCGACCGTAGTATGCATGCCACGATTTACGAGACTACCGTAGAGCACGAGATGCTCACCTCTCTGATACGTCGCCTTGTCCGTCCTGAGGCAGACAAATGGCATCCCGTCGATCGGCTCATCGAGTAGGTGCGTAAGGCCCCTGTTGGTGGCGACCCACTTGCCGCCGTTTCTGTCGATTGCGATGTCGAACACAGTGTCGCCACAGAGCCCATCGATCCCGAAGTAGGACACGAATCTCTCGCCGTCGAAGCTGCTGATGCCACGGCCTGTTCCCAGCCAGAAGACGCGGCCCGGCACCGGTGTAATCGTGCTCACGAAGTTGGAGGCAACGCCATCACTTGCGTAATACTGCTGAAGCTCCGAACCATCAAAGAAGGTCAATCCGAAGGCCGAACCGAAGAGCCAAAGCCCCTCGGGCGCAATCTCTATCTCGAGAATGAGATTGTCCAAAAGGCCGTCCTTTCTCCCGTAGGTGGCAAACTTTCCGTCTAAGAGCCTCGTTGCCCCGTTGGGCGTCCCGAACCACACACCTCCTGCCCCGTCGAATGCCACATCGAACACGCAGTCATCGCTCATGCCGTCGTCGGTCGTGAAACTCACCCAACTGTGTCCCTCAAGCCTGCTTGCCCCGAACCTTGTGCCAGCCCACACCTCGCCCCCAGGGCTTTCGGCAAGACAGAAAACCAAATTGTCCGCAAGCCCGTCGTCTGCCGTGAACCAATCGAAGGACTTATCGAGCATCCGCCCCACACCGCCCGCAGTCCCCACCCAGACAGCGCTATCGCTACCCCGCATCACATCGTTGACCAACGTGTTCCGCATCCCATCATCCACGCCGAACCAGCGCCTCGACCCATCGCTTTTGAGCTGGCAGAGTCCATCGTTTGTTCCGAGCCACTTGTTGTCGTCGGCGTCCACGGCTATCGCCCTCACAACTTGCTCACGCAGCGCTCCCTCAATCGTTACGGGAACGAAGGTCTCCCCATCATAGACGCACAGCCCGCCGTCGGTCGTCCCGATCCAGGTCATGCCGTCGTCGTCAACGACAACCGAGGAGACGTCGTTGCCAGCAAGGCCATCCTCCGTCGTAAAGGTCCGCCATCTGTCATCCTGCCTCATCGAGACGCCGCGGCGCGTCCCAAACCATTCGCGGCCGAGCCTGTCCCACTTGATCATTTTGATCTTCGGGTCAGGCACGTAGTAACTGCCTCGGAACGTCGTGAACCCCCACTGGTCCATCATCGTCAAACCATAGAGCGTGCCGAACCATTTCAGGCCGTCCGCCGATGCACCCACTGCGAAGACGCAGTTGTCCGCCAACCCGTCAAAGAGCCTTATCTTCTCCCACGCCTCGCCATCAAAGCGCCCCACACCCCCTTGATACGTCCCGAACCACATAACGCCATCACTATCTACTGCGATCGACGTAACCCAGTTCCCAGCGAGGCCGTCGTCAGTAGTGTATGTTCTCCACTCGCCGTCATCAAGAACCGAGGCGCCGTTCGTCGTCCCGACCCAGACCCGCCCCGACCTATCCTGTGTTGTGCAATAGACCCAGGGTGAGCCTAAGACCTCCGGCCTGGCCGCCCACCAAAAATACCGACCGTCGAAACGAACCAGCCCCCAGCCGCCGGTCCCAATCCAAAGCGCCCCGTCCTCGGCCCGCCAAAGCGACTTGATGAAGTTGCACGGCAGCCCGTCTGTCGTCCTGAAAACTCGATAGGTCAGGTCACGCCTCGAGACGCGGACGAGCCCACCCGCCGTCCCCGCCCACACGTAGTCCCCGTCCGAGGCGAGGCAGTTGACGATGTTGGGATTCGTCCAGCTCTCAAACTCCGCAGCCGACGCGGGAATCGCGAGCACCAAAATGCACTGGGCCAGAGCGAGGCTCGCAGCACACAAAATGGAGAATTGACTTCGGTCTGTCACAGCGTCCTCGATGCTAGCTGGAATATCCTGCTACCTGCACAGTGTTGCAGCAGCAAGGATACATCTTCTAGGGCGCGCACCTCAATTCACTTTGCGTCTTGAATGGACGCACGGCCGGGCATTCTAATTGGAGGGCTCGCCGCCTTCCAGAAATTCGGCTTCTCTAATGCCGACACATCAAAAGCCTCTTATTTACAATGCCTCACGAGCTTTCCAGTGCCGTTCTCCGCCAGGTTCGAGGCATGGAGGAGCTACCACAAGGCGTTCCGGAAAACAATCAAGACCCAGCCCTGCTGGTGAACGTAATCCGCGGGCGGTGCTTCTGTCGCACCGGTGATCGCCTCCATGAGTGAGTCGTCCGCGCCTATCTCGTTCGCCCGGAGCACGATCTGCTCGTGGAGGTCATGGGTCCCAGTTCCAGTCCGGATGGCATGGGCAATCGCCATCTCGGAATCATCTGTCGGCTGACCGGCAATGGTGTTCCAGGTCCCACCATCAACCAATTCCCGGACACCATTCGGGTATTCCCGTCAAATCTGCTCCGGTGTCTGAAATTCCACCAGGCTGCCGAGCGCATCCCCCGCTAGTTGACCGAGCAGGCACACTTGGGCGCGAATAACAGATGTGCTGCATTTACAGGTCATCACTACTCTTTGCGCGCGCTTTGAATGGTGTTCGTATGCACCTATCTAACTTTCGATGAACGTACGAAACCATGGTCAATAGATCGATGGCATCCTGCTCATCTAAGGGCCAAACTGCTTTTGGTGCATGTGCATGTGGGTTCCGAAATACACCAAATATTCCTTTTAATAAGTTCACAAATCCCTTCTGTTCAGATTGTTCACTGTCGGTTTCAAGTTTATTCAACGCCAATAGTGGATGTTTAACAGAAAACGCTTCGTCAACTAGGATAGCTCCATCAGTGGTCAGGCCGGTATTATTCCTGACTCGCTCGGCGACGCTCTTGGCCGCCTCCAACACAGCATGGAAATAGTTGTCTTGTATGAGCTCTGAACGGCAATACTGAAGCACTTCATGATGAACATTTCGCCCCTGCAATTTGTGACGAAGGGTTCTTGCCCGCTCTTCCGCTTCGCTCAAGGTTGATGCTGCAGAAACTCTCTCTAGTTGACCCCTTTGGTTTAGTGACAATCCGGAAAAGGCCAGCGTTTTGTTCAGATCAGCTCGCAATGATTCAAATCTATCAGGCCTGTCAACAAAACGAACTGGGTCCATAACTGACTCTATAAACGAGCATATGGCATTTGCACATTGGTCTTGCTTTTGCTGACCGAAAAGAGTTGAGCGAATCCGCCGCCACTTTGTGTCCGATTCGGACGGACGCTCCACGATTCGACATTGACGTAGAATTGGTTCGATTTCACCACCGGTTACAGCTTCTCCCAAAACTCTGGATATCTGTTCAATAGCATTTGCAGTGAATACTGGAATAGTCTTGTTCATAATCCCAGCCTTCCTGCCACGTCCTCATAATCCGGGTCTTCAGTGTAGAGCTTCTCGAGTTCGCTGCGTGACCGCTGCGGTTGGCCGAGGTCCTCATAGACCCAAGCCCTTCCAGACCTGAGCGCGCTAAGAAGCTGCTCGGGCCGACCCTTCTCCCGGCACAATGCACCCGTCAGAGTCTCCCGCGCCGCATCCAGTAGATACACGTCCCTCATGTTGCCTGCACGTCCTTGAACAAAAAAGTCTTACTTCGCCAAGGCTACGGCGGACAAGCTCCCTCAAAACATGATGTGCAACTAACCTTCTCCGCGGCTATGACGGACAAGAGTTCCCTGTTTCAAAAATGAATGGGCTGGCTTGCCAGCCGTAGCGGTGGAAGACACTTCCACTGCGAAGGTTGGAGGCGGGGGGAATCGAACCCCCGTCCAAGAACCGTCCGAACAATGCCTCTACATGCGTAGCCCGCGTTCTGGTCTCGCGCACCGGCAAGCCCACGGGCGGGCGTCCGGGCGCCAGCCTCACTTGGATTTCGCGCGGGCGCCATGAGGCGCAATGCCCGCGCTAGCCTTATAGTTTTAGCGCCTCACCCGGGCTCACAGGCTTTGCCCAGGGGACGCGGCCACAGCTTTAAGCGGCCAGTGCTAAGTTGTCGACGTTTGTTACGTCTTGCCCACCGTTTTACGAGAGAGGCGGGATCTCGTCATGCAGCTTCATTCGGAAGCGACCCCTGTCGAACCCAATCGCCCCCGGCGCAACAACAATAGTCCCAATCCCACATTTATGCAACGAAAGAGCAAAGCCGCTGGCGGATTGCTTCTGATCTGCGCAAAGGAATTAGTCGAGCTTCTTCTTGCGCGAGCGGAAGTATCGAGGCACGCTATACCACCGAATCTACATTGATATAGGCAGGTCAAACGTGATACAATGCGTAGCTAACGCATCAGGAGAATGATCTTCGTGGACAAGACGGTCTGCCGCGGTACCGGAGGCCCCTACACGACGGGGATGTGCTTTATATGGCATTTTATTTATCGTAACTGTGCGGGGCCGCCGCCGGCCAGGCTGGGTCTGCGAACTTAATAGCTTGGGAGGATGAGAGGATGAAGAGGATTTTGTTGCTGGCGGCGTTGATCTTTTTGATGGCTGCCACTGGTTTGTATGCGGATTTTCACATGGACACGAGCCTTGCCGATTCCGACGCATCGTTCATCGGCGAGGCGGAAAAGGATACGGCGGGCGGTTGTGTCTCAAACGTCGGCGATATCAACGGCGACGGTTACGATGACTTCGCCATCGTGTCGCTGCCCAATGGCACGTACGCTGGTCAAACGTATCTGTTCTTTGGCAAGGCGTCTGGCTGGGCGATGGACACCAGCCTTGCGGACGTGGACGCATCGTTCTTAGGCGAGGCGGTGCAGGACCGCGCGGGCGCATCAGTCTCTGGCGCCGGCGATGTGAATGGAGACGGGTTCAACGACTTCATCATTGGGGCGCCCCCCAAGGGCGAGGGCGCTAGCGCTGGTCAGGCCTATCTAATCTTTGGCAAGGCGTCTGGCTGGGCGATGGATACCAGCCTTGCTAACGCCGATGCGTCCTTCATAGGCGAGGCGGCTGGCGATGGCGCGGGGAGCGCAGTCTCCGGCGTCGGCGACGTAAACGGGGACGGCTTTGACGATATGATCGTCGCCGCGCCGAACAACAGCGAGGCGGCCGAATACGGTGGTCAGACATATCTGATTCTCGGCAAGGCATCAGGCTGGGCGATGAACACCAGCCTCGCTGACGCCGATGCATCGTTTTTGAGCGAGGCAAAATGGGATTCCGCTGGATACTCGGTCTCTGGCGTCGGCGACATCAACGGCGACGGCTTCGATGACTTTATCATCGGGGCGCCCTACAACGGCGAGGCCGGCAGCGTCCAGGCGGGTCAAACATATCTGATTCTCGGCAAGGCGTCTGGCTGGGCGATGGATGCCAGCCTATCTAATTCCGACGCATCGTTCACTGGGGAGCTGCAAATCAATTCCGCAGGCTACTCCGTGTCTGGCGCCGGCGATGTGAACGGTGACGGTAACGACGACTTTGTCATCGGGGCTTGGTCTAACAGTGAAGCTGGTGATTTGGCTGGTCAGGCGTATCTGATCTTTGGCAAGGCGTCGGGTTGGGCTATGCGTACCAGCCTTGCGAACGCAGACGCATCATTCCTAGGCGAGGCGAAATTGGATTCCGCGGGATACTCGGTCTCTGGCGCGGGCGATGTGAACGGCGACGGCCTCGACGACCTTATCATCGGGGCGCATACCAACAACGAGGGCGGCGAACACGCCGGTCAAGCATATCTTATCTTCGGCGAGAGCGCAGGGCCGCCCCCCGGAATCGCAGTGGATGTCTCGACTGATTCCGATAGCTACCAATTCAGAGACACTCTCGAGATCGACGTCAGTGTTACGAACAGCAGCTTGTCCGTGCTGGCGGACCTCTTCGTGGTTTTAACCTTCGACCTCGGCGGGCCTGAGGAGAGGCACTGGTCGGCTTCTGCGACGGGCGAATGGACCGAGGGGATCTCCTATTACGATACCGGCGTGCTGGTGGAGACGGGGCACGACGAGACGACGCGAGTCTTAGCAACGCCTCTGCCCTGCCAGGTCCCGATGATAGCCAAGTCCGGCGATTACACAGTTCGGATGGTTGCCTGCCAGATGGGGACTCTTGACTTTGTGTCCAATCTGGCCGTCTTTACCTTCTCGCTTGCGGGGGACCCGTTTGTGGGCATCTCGACGGACAAAGAGGCTTATTCTCCGGCAGGTAACACTATCACGATTTCGCTCGACGTCGCCCTGCCCTACTACTCGATGACGGCGGACTTCTACGTGGTTCTGCTGGGGCCGGACGGGGGGTTCTGGTCGCCGACTGATTTCGGGGTCGATCCGATGTGGCTGGCGGGGGTCTATCCGCTCCTATCGGCCTTCCCGACGCCGGCCGACTGGAATCTTGAGTTCGACGCGTTCATGGTCAATCTGCCCACCGGGACGCCGTTCGACGCCGTTGGCCAGTTCACGCTCTTCTCCGCGCTCGTTGAGCCGGGCACGCTCACGCCATTCTCCGATATTGGCGGGGCCACATTCACGCTGCAATAATCTCAGCGGCGCGTAGCAGTGCGAAGCAGGTCTCTTTGACCGACCCTGATAGTCGTTTCGCAGAAAACGAACCGCCAAATCCTTACCTCAACACACGTGAATACTTTCGGGACAGCCTCCTAGCCCCGCCCTTTCTGACGGAAACCACCAATGAACACCAATGGCAGGATTCTCTGCCCGGCGTTCTTCGTGTTTCTTGGCGTCCTTCGCGGATAGCTGATCTGATGTCAGCTTGATCCAAGAAGGGCACTAAGGGCAAGGCCTGCCTTGAAAAGATCGCCGCCTGTGTTACTGTCGTGCAGATTCCTCATTGGTCATCTGGGATGGGATCGGGCTGACACTTAAGGAGGTCAAGGAATTGGGCAGGAAGGCCAGCGTCATGTTCTCGGGCGGCGTTGATTCGACGCTTGTGGCCTGCCTCTTGCTCGATAAGTTCGACGCCGTCCAGCTGATAACGTTCGACTACGGGGCGGACCTCTTTCTTAGGAACGCTCGGAAATCCGCCCGCCGGCTGATCGACCTCTTCGGGCCAGAGCGAGTCAGGCACGATCTTGTGAACATCCGCAAGTGGTGGCTGGCATCCCAGGTGCGAAATGCGAGGCAGTTCAACCTGGTCTGTATGAGCTGTAAACTGGTCATGCACACTCGGGCGATCTGCTACTGCCTCGAGAACGACATCTTTGCCCACTCGGACGGCTCGATGCGGGCACAGGGACAGCACCCTGAGCAGATGGAGGGCACGTTGAAAGTTCTGCACGACTACTACATGGATTACTACATCGACTTCACCAGCCCCGCCTACGAGTTCTCAACCGAGGCGGAGGACGCGAGGCTCGCCGAACTAGGCATCGATTTCGGCACCCGCGTCCGTGTCCCAGGTGCAAAAGGCTCCCACATCCACAAGCAGCCGTTCTGTCTCTTCGCGTTCTTCGATGTGCTGTTTTCCGACAATCCGTTCTATCCACACAGGCAAGAGGATGTCCTTGAGCACCTGAAGAAGAACTTGCCCTGGGCAAAGAAGCTCATCGACTCTTATTTCGAGGATAAGGGACTGGAGCTATCCAAAATACTCGCCAAGAGGAGGCAATGGCTTGACACAGGAGCGCCCGGTGAAGACTAAGAAGTGCACCATCCTTAGGTTCCTCTGGGTGAGCATTCTCTTCGGGGGCGCAGGCTTTTGTGCTCTGACCTTTCTCGTCATCAGAGACCCACGATGGTTTGCGCTTTACTGGCGCGTGATGCGGTTCTTCGCGAGCCTTCCCTCGGCGCTGATTAGGACGAAACGCAAGACAGCAGGAAGCTAGCAGTGAAAGGACAGAAGCATGGAGTATGATGTCAACGGTGTGCGGAAAGAGTTCCCTGGGATTGGACAGAGCTTCAACGGCAAGCCTCTTGTCTATCTCGATAGCGCATGCACGACAGCGATCTGCCAGGCGGCCATCGACGAGCAGCTGCGCTACTACACGCAGTTTCCCGGATGCGTCGGCCGCGCAGACCATAGATTCGGGCAGCTTGCGACCGATGCTTGGGAGCGGTCCCGTGAGACGATCGCGAGCTTCCTGAATGCCAGCTCCGCAAAGGAGATCGTCATCACAAAGAACACTACGGAGGCGATCAACCTCATCGCGGGGTCATACCCGTTCGAGAACAACGACTGCGTGTTGATCTCAGATTTCGAGCACAACTCAAACACGCTGCCCTGGCTCTGCCTCGAACAGAAAGGACGGATTAGGCTCTCATTCGTCAGGACAAGGCCCGATTCGACGTTCGACTTCGATGCCTTCCAAGAGGCCCTGGAAGTTGAGAGGCCCAGGCTTGTCAGCGTGCTGCACAAATCAAACTTGACTGGAACCGAGTTCCCGATTCGCGAGATCGCGAACGCTGCACACGAGCAGGGCGCCATCGTCATCGTTGACGCCGCCCAAAGCCCACTCACGCACAAGCTCGACGTTCAAGACTGGGACTGTGATTTTCTCGCATTCTCGTCACACAAGGCTCTCGGCCCGTCGGGTGTCGGCGTCCTTTACGGTAAGTTTCACCTACTGAAGAAACTCGGCCACTTCCTAGTTGGAGGCGGAACAGCCCTATGGATATCCAGAAGAAAGGGCCCAATTTACACCGAACTGCCTCAACGTCTTGAGGCTGGCTTGCAGAACTGCCCCGGCGTCATGGGCCTCGCAGCAGCCCTCGGAACGATCCAATCGATCGGGCAGGAGAACATCAACTCCCACGTCATCTCATTGAACGAGTTTGCGACCGAAAGGCTGCTCAGAATACCCAGAATCTCAATCATCGGCCCGCAGGACGCTCGCAAGCGCGGCACCATACTGTCTTTCCGGGTCGAGGGGATAGACGCTCGCAAGGTCGCCAAGCGACTCAACGACGAGTTCAACGTCATGGTTCGCGCGGGCAAGAACTGCGTCCATTACTGGTTCAGCACCCGTGGAGGGGACGACGTTGTCCGCGCATCGTTCGGACCATATACCAACATAGAGGAATGCGAGGCGCTCTGCGAAGCGATGGAGCACATCGCCAAGTAGCGCCCAGCATCCAACGGTTCAATGTTTGAGGTCAGCACTTGAGGAAGTTCACCCGTTCAAGGGCCTACGGCAAGACAATGCGCGCACATTGCGCAGCGGCAAACCTCGAATAATACGGGGGACTATCGTGTCGCAGAAATCATTACATATCAGGCCAACTTCCAGTCTCGTTCGGAAGGTTCTCTTCGACACCATAGCAACAAACGTCCCAGGCGCCTCGTTTCTGGACCTCTTCGCCGGGACCGGCTCGGTTGGGCTCGAGGCGCTTCGCAGGGGCGCCTCGTCGGGCACGTTTGTGGAGAGCGACCGGGCAGTCCTGAGGGTGCTTCGCTCGAACATTGACTTGGCGGGGGCCGAGGCGTCCTGCAAGGTATTCCCTATGGATGCTATCTCATTCCTCAAGCGAAGATGCGACCTGCCCGAGTTCGACATCATTTTCGCCGATCCACCTTATGAAAAGGGCTATCTCTCGATACTTGTCCACATCCTTTTTCATCGTGAGCGCTTGCCGAGACGGGCGTTAGTAATTCAGGTGTCGAGGCGCGAGCTGCTAGGAGTTGAGCTGCCAGTAGGCTTTCCAATTCGAGAGAAGAAGATCGGCGATACCATCCTCTTGCTGGCGGCAGGTCACGCAGTTGCAGGCGCGGTTGCCGGACGCGCCGCAAGCAAAGTCCAATAGTAACATCCCGCTGGGCCGGCGATGGAGTCGGCAAGCTCGCTAATCCAGCCTCACCTCGGCCGTCGCGACGTTTGAGGTGACGATCTCCTCGTCAGTCGGCGGGGCGTTGACGTCGATATAAGTTGTATAGACGGAGTAGCGTATCCTGTCCATTGACGGTAGCACGAACTGAACATATTCGAACGAGTAGCGGAACGTCTCCTGTGGCTGAAACTCGTGATAGACGCTTATATGGTCTTGCAGGGGGATGGGTTCATCCTCTCCCTCGCGCAGATACTCTGCCTTGAGGTGCAGCATCGCATCGTTTCTTATGATCCGCAGGTTGTCGAACTCTATCTCCACCTGAACCGTCCGGTCCTCGGTCGCCCGCGCCTCAACCCGCGCCTCATACGGCATCGGGATCAGCTCGGGATCGGGCGTCCATTTCACAACCGCTTTGTCCGTGGCGAACCAAAGAGCGCCGCCCTCCGTGACAGTCATTGAGGGGAGAGCAAGCCGATTAGGCGAGCCGGACGAGCCGGACGTGCCGACTTCCTTCGAGAGGCTCCGGACGACGTCCGGGTCTTGAGTCTGGAACGACCACAAGGCTACCATAAAGGCAGGATCCGTTTCCGTGTCTGAGCCGAGAACCCACAACCCTCGCCAGTCCAGGGCCAAGCAATCGATCGACACTCCCTCAAGCCAAGGAACAGAAATGGCTTCCCACCTTTTGCAGTCCAGTTGCAGCAACCCGGGAGCCTGGCTGGGAGTTTCCCGGCAATTCACCCAGGAATAATCGTGCTCACCGGCAGGTATACACCAACCAACAGACCACAAATCAGACCGGTCTATGTCCCAGATCTGCCAGCTCGGGATGCGGATCAATCTAACCACCCAAGAAGAATAGACCATCAGATAATCACCCGATATGCACTGGGGCTCAGGTATCCTCTCGTCTCCGTAGGGCCAAGGAGGGGCATACACACGCGCTACGCAACGCATATCATCGCAGGAAGGGTCGCAATATGCATAAACTCCCGCGTAATAGCTCGGGGTCCAAGTAAAGAACAGATAGTGCTTGCCACGCCATGCATCTATTGCAATCAGCCAGGAGTCGGTAGCCCAAGAGCCGCTGAATTGTTGCGATATATGGAGGCCTTCTCTGTCCCAATAGCCGTTCGTGTAAGTCTGGTAACTAGGGCAGGTTCTAAACCACACCTTGCCGTCCGGGCCCTGGGCTATCATCGCTACGAATCCCTGCTCTTCAGCTGCACCCAGTATGCTCCATCCGTCGCCGTCGAATACCGACGTGTAGTCCGCCCCGACCGCCACAATACTCCCGTCATCGAAGCGTCCAAGCCCCATCGTGTCCACGACCTCCGGCGTGTCTTCATACCGCCAATACGTCAGGTCCCCATCGACAACCTGGGCATTTGCGATGATGGAAACGGACAGAGCGGCGGCGCAGAGAAGATACAATACGGCATTGGTTCTTGTGGTTGTTCTCACGGTTTTGCCCCTTTCATGTTATCGATTGTGACTCTCCCGCAAATCTATATGGCGATAGTGCAATGATCCTCAGTCCAGCGTCACCTCGGCCGTCGCGACGTTCGAGGTGATGATCTCCTCGTCAGTCGGCGGGGCATTGACGTCGATGTCCGTGGTATAGACGGAGTAACGTATCCTGTCCACCGAAGGCAGGACGGAGGGCGCATACGCCAACGAGTAGCGGAACGTCTCC
>DATLAJ010000089.1 GCA_035527515.1 bacterium | reverse complement strand
GCCAAATCTTTACGTGTTGGTTCTCGATAACAGCGTTATCGGAACCCAACTATCCGCCCTCCATCCTTAGTTTCTCCTGAAGTGGAGCGCGTTCGTTAGCCTGCGCGAACTCTAACGGAGCGCCTCCTTCTTCTCGCTATGCTCGTGGGAACACGCTCAACGCATCGCTTAACATGCTCACCTATCACGGGTGGGCAAGAGCTGAACTTGCGAAGCTCGGGAACTAGAGGGCGTCCCTAATCGCCCGAACACCTCGGAGGCGGAGCCGACCAGTCCTTCCTTCTCCTAAGGGGACATAAGCCTGAAGGGTTTGGGCTTG
Organism: bacterium; assembly: GCA_035527515.1. Lineage (NCBI taxonomy): Bacteria > bacterium. Next base: position 10,377 of record DATLAJ010000089.1, on the reverse strand, counting down.
CACAAGACCAGGATGCGCTTCGCATCCCATGTTCCCGACGACATACCACACACGCCGAACGAGAAGCACTCGCAACGCTACACGCGAGGGACACCGCACGACGTGTGTTCCCGTCCGCCATCAAAGCATACACCAGCGCTACTATGCGAGGGGGACGCTCAGTCCCCCGTATCCATCCTTCTGCCTCACACGCTCACCCCACAGCACGTCAGCCCACAACACTGGTGGTTTCCGGAAGCTCGGAGAAGGCTAGTGGCATACTTCCCCACCCCAGGTAGCAGACGTTCTCCAAACGTAGTTGTACATTAGCGTCGGAGACTAAGAACAGGGTTCCTGCTGTGAGTGGCCGGCCAACGTGGCCCTTTGCCGCTCATGTTCTATATCCGATGAGAAGAATGTTCACTTCAGATTACATGCTGACGTATATGTGGCGTATAGGGGCTCTTTCGCGCGAGAAGTTTTTGGCAGATTGGGAAAAAACTACGGCGGGATATTCTTTGGTGAGGAATTTTTGGTGTTGGGATTCCCGAAGTCGGGTAGCACGCTCGCTAACTCGGGGAACGCTCTCCTTGCTTAGGGCTCGCTCGGTTGAAATAGATACGAATTGCGACAGCCATATTCCGACTGCCCTTTGGGCCAGGAGAGCTCTGCGAGGGAGCGGCAGGGCAGGCGCGGCAGGGAGAGAACGAGATCGGCTTGTGGAAGACGAGTTACGCGGTAATGTAAGGTTTTGAGAGAACGTTACATTGGGGGGGCGCGTCATATTGTCTATCAAATGCGCGAACCTGAGGGGTCTCTCTCGCCGTCAACTCATGCCGACATGACGCAACGGGCTTGGATGGGCGAGATTGCGCAGAATGCCGCGGAATAAGGCCATGCTCAGGGCATAGAGTCGATAGAGCGAAATCGATCCTGAGTACTTCTCACTTCTTATCCGGCACTGTAACATTCAATTTGATGTCTCCACGACATAAGAAGAACTCCTGCGCTGGTCCTGAATACAGAAATGAGAACTTTTCTAATAGGTCTCTGCCGATAAGGAAGTCGAGCTTTTGGTGTCTTGCTGGAATGCCCACCACACTCATAAAGAATTTGAATGGCCCGAAACCCAGTTCTGCGCTATAAATGGGACATTTTACTGTGCCTTCGCCCGTATATATCTTAACAGAGCGAACCTTCTTTAGGCTCAGTTCTTGTGCTATTGCATCTCGGATACATGTAATTGTCGCGCCAGTATCTATCTGAGCCTTCTTAATGACCGCGCTTTTCTTCTTGGGGGCACGTCCAGCTCTACTCAATGCAAGCGAATGTGACATTGGAGGCCTAACTCTGACTTTTATATTAGCGCCTTCCCGCGTTAGCGCTACGGGGCCGCTTCTATATGTACTCGCTTTGGCCTCATACTCCTGCATGAGAGCAACCGAATAGCAGACCTATCATTATCGGCGTGGTTGTGACTTCAGTCTGCTCAGGGATTATTTGGGATATCATATACGGTTCAACGCCGAACTTATCAGCCGCTACTCTGATCACCTCTTCATATTTATCGAATGCGCCGATAAGTTCACTGCCCTTGATAAGCGCCCATTTGCCCCTGAGGTCGTCTATGGCCAACCACTCAGACAAATGGTCAGCAAAGAACTGCTCCTCAATGTCGAGTGACTCATCTGATAACGACATGACCGCATCCTCCTTAATCCAATTCCACCAATCAACGATCAATGGACTCCTCGTCTGCCATCCCCGCGGACATTACGCCTTCTATAGGGCGCTTGTCAACGGAAATTGTTGGCAATTCTCCCGTCCGATCCTAGAACCATCGAAGCGTCAGGAATGTTCGGAAACGCATCCTATGGTATGCCGTGTCACTCGCCCTACCGCATCTCGGCGTCTCGCATTTACGACTTCAGGATTCTCAGCGAGTTTATCCTCAACAACCTCTCCGCAGACCCACGAATCTAGTGCGCATTATGACGGCTGAGACCCAGCGACCTTTCGATCTTATGAATGAGTTCCCACACCCTCCTTCATAGCCGCCGCCTTGATTCATGTCTTAGGGTTGTGCGATCGATCCTGCACATCAGCCGCTTGAGCGCCCGCCCTCGAGGGCCAGGGAAGCGTAGCGTTTCCTTCCCGGCCTACCGCAACAAGGTTGCGTGGGAGAAGCTCTTGTGGATTGAGGATTGTGATACGTATAACGAAGTGCGACAGAGCCTGGAGAGGTTACAGTTGTGCACCCCGACTTTCGTGCTGCTGGAGCCTGACTAACGGAGTATCGCAAAGTCGGACTACGGAGGGACCGGCGACTTGTGCTATGAGCGGGTTCCGCTGTCCTTGCGGGGAAACGGGTCGTCGTGTTTCCGTTCGCGAATCTGCCCTATGAGAGCGAATACGTTCACTATGATGCAGCATACGCAGAGCGTGATAACCGCGTGAAAGATGTGAATGTTCACAGTGTAGTTCGTTTGTTCTGAACATGCTCGGCCAGCATTAATATGCTTCTCGAGCATATACCGTGCGGGCGAGGGGGTCAACTCATGGGAGGCTCGGGACGTGCGTCTATCCTTATTGCGCAGGAGTTGCTGTCGTCTGACCTTCTTGCCTCGCCGGTTTCGAGGCGATCGTTTGGGAGCAGGTGATTGATTACGGATCTCAGGGGAGGATGCTTGTGGCTTCTCGGAGCTCTCGCCATCCTCGTGCAATCTCGCGTCTCTGGGCATTGCTTAGTTCGGGTTCCTGTCAGTGAGGCGTCCGAACATGCGGACTACCTGAAGGACCTGGTGAATATCCTTGTCAGTAAGATTTGCGAGCAGCTCAGCTTCGGCGACAGTCATAGTGGTCGGCTCATCATCTTTCGGGAGCGGTCGTTTCTTGGGCGCTCTTGGAAGTAGGTTGATGGGGTGCTCGTGAAGAGGTGACTCAAGGAGCAGGCCGTGGTCGGATATAGCAACCACTTGTGCCCTCAAAAGACACTTCACCTTCGCAATGCGATAACACCCGGCGGTACTGAGTTCGAGGCGTTTGAGATGCAGCACCTCCTGGCCGGTGAGCCATACTGAACCTTCGGGCAGCTGGTCGGCAAAGCGATGGCTTGCAATGAGATACAGCGTGCCGTGCTTCGTGCTGATGGTGACTATCAGTCCTGATGCTGCGAACTCCTGCTCGGTCATGCCCAACAGCTGGTCTCGAGATCGAAGGTCGCCACAGTTCAGGTCGGACTTAGGATTTGAGACGTTGGCCAAGTCAAGTGTCCCGGTCTTGCCGGTATGACGTGGTCTGGCGGTTGCTAATTTCCCATGCCCGAAAGGTGTATATTCGGCGTCGATCTTCGCAATGTTTTCGGCCCAAATGTTCATGTGATTGCCTCCTTTTCGATGCTATTGGGCGCAGGGGGCGCAGATGTGCCCTGCGCACGGGTTTGGCTGCCATCAGAGCCAGAACTATGGGGGTGCGCAGCAGTAACCCCAAAGCTCTCTACACACATACATGATTCTACCTCAAGAGGAGTAGGCAGCCTATATGTGCCGGAAGAGCTCTCAGCTATGCTTATCTGCGCACCCCAATAGCGGAAAGGCTTGGCTCGGTTTTCACGGTATCGCTGCAGGAATCCCCTGTCGAAGCCTGCTTTGCACCAGGCCTGCACGGTTCGCACGTGGTCCGATAACAGCTTCGCTATCTCATTCGCGGAGAGCGCACTCTCCTTGTCGAGAGCTCCACGTTTGGTGAGCGCTGAGATGATCTTATGAATCTGGGGGGACATTCCGGAGAACGCGCGGCTGAAGACCGGCGCCAGTAAATCATAGATGAGATTGTAAGCTTCCAGGCCAGCGAGTTCGGGCGGATGTGGCAGACAAAGATTGGCGGCTTTGATAGCTGATCGAAGGTGGAATGCGTAGCGATTAACCTTGGGGTCCGAGCAGAACGGTTCGAGCAGGCCCGCGAGGGCTTCTGCGAAGCGGGGCTCTAATCGTGGCTCGCCAGTCTTCGCTCGGTCAGAGACAACGCCCATGAAGTCTCGCAATAGTTCGGCATCATCTCCACCCGGAAGCTCCTCGGCAAAGCACGAATTCACTATCTTGTGGTTGATCTGCTCATCGGCCTCAAGAGCAATTTCCCAGATGCGAGAACAGCTCTGTTCCTCGGACTCAGGGGTTATGCTGGTCGTGATGAAGAGCACAGGGCCCTCTATTCTAATCTCCTGCCCAGTGATGCGACTGCTCTTATCCTTTGTGGTTGTGAGAAGGCTCAGTGAGCCGTCCGTAGCCATCTGGATGTTGTAGGCGGCACTATCGCTGCCCTCGCCCTGAGCTACAAATAGCACTTTGCCCTTGAGCGATCCGCCCTTGAAATATGAGAGTGCTGCAGGACTGATTCTGGTGTAGCTGAGGACCGAACCCTTGGGCAAGAACTTCAGCGCGAAGTCAACGATCGAAGACTTCCCCGTCCCGGAAGGCCCAACAAGCCGAAGATTCACCGGTCGTTGGAAATGCCGAGTGGTGCTCAGGATGAGCACAAGTGCAGCTACATCGTTGTGGACGACACTGCCCGCCTGCCTGAGGCCTCGCAACATCAGCTCCCCGATGTTCCGTGTCCCAAGACGAGCAAGCACCTCGGCCTCCCTCTTTCTGAAGGCTTTGTTCTGGTCAGCTTGCTGTTGCTCTCTAATCTGGGCGAACGACGTGGCCTCTTTCATGAGCTGGCCAAGAACCTTCTTCACGTCCTGCCCGCTCAAATGAAGAGCTGATAGGTCCTTGATGCCCGGCGGTGCAGTAATCACCCGAAGGTCAGGCAAGAACTGACCGATGGTATTGACAAGAGTAGTTCCTGCCGCATCAGGCTCGCGCCAGAGATAGACTCGCTTGCCTTTTAGGTGGGCAGCCCACTCGTCTCGCCAAGTCCTCACACCGGGTATCCCAAGGCAAGGGATGCCGTGTAGCCACGCGGTCCAACAATCGGATTCGCCTTCAACCAAGAGAACGTAGTCCCCAGGGAATCCGTTGAGCCTGCTGAGGCCATAGAGATGAGGATGATCGCCTGAACGCCATCGGAACTGATCACCTTGAAGCGATATGCGATAACGGACACCAACAAGCACACCCCCGATGTCGCGGTAGGGGACCTTGACGAAAGCTGCTCCTCGGTATTTGCCCTCAGACAAACCCCACGTTTTCAACCTCTCGATCGGGATGCGTTTGGCAGATGCCAATTGGACTAGCGACAACCCCGAATTTATATGTGTGTTTATAGAGCTTTGGGGTTGCTCCTGCGCACCTATGGTTTTTTGGCTCCTATTGCGGCCCGGAGTGTGCGCATGGCCGATCTGCGCACCTAGCGCACCCCTTGACGTTTTTCCCCAAAGTCCGCGTGCCGTGAGCGCTTCGAGAACCTGCTCCTGAGTGCAACCTGCGAAGCAATGGAATAGCACTTTCCCGTCCTTTTCCTGAACGCTAAGGGAGGGTGTGCTGTCCGTGTGCCCGGGGCAATGTGTAAGTCGCTGCACACTTTTTCTGTGGCAAATACAGGCCGGATTCTCGCAGCATAATCGGTCGGCAAGATCCTGCGCATTTAGCACTGTCTCATTCCTCATCCTTCAACAAGAAGTCGAACAGATTAATCGGCTTCCCCTCGGCGTCGAGTAAGGGCACGAGGGTGGCAATCACCAGGCCCGGCTGGACAACGATGGACTCTTCGTTGGGATCGGTTGAGCTCACCGGCGGTCTCGCTTGACAGCTGGAACCGCGTTCTGCTCAAGCAGCTTGTCGATCTTAAGCCGATCCAGTCGAATGGTGTGGCCGATTCTCGAGACAGGGACATCTTTCATCGCGATCTTGCAACGTAAGGCTCTCTCGCTCAAACACATGTAGTTTGCGGCGATAGAAACGCTCATGTATCGTGGTTGTGTTAGGTCTTTCTGCATAGCCGTATCCTCCCTAGTTAGATGTGAAAATTGACAATGCCGTTTGACAAATGCTGTTCATACCTTGATAGTCTTCCCTCGAGACGATGCTGTCGAATGTGGGTTCTTAACCGGGACACGACGGGTTGGGATGTCGCCAACTGTGAGCACTAGGAGCGGCTTTATGAGCGGTTTGACGAGGGGGGGGATAAGGTCTGTTGTATGATCAAGTCGGCCTGGGATTTCTGCCTACGGGTGCTAGCTGGAAGCAGCATTGGGTTCGGTGCTCAAGGATATACACGCGGGGCATGCACGAGGAACTGAGGCGGGCCGTTTGCTGGCTGCCGACCGAGGACCAGGACTCTGAATTTTTGGTAGATGCCGAGTCGTTCTTCGACCCCGAAAGCAGTGAGATATCCGATGAGTTTCACGAGCGAGTGCCTATTCCGCCGGGCGGTAACTGGGCGGAACTCAAGCGCCTCATTCAAAGCCACCTGCCAGTTCCTTACAGGCTTCCGGCGCGGCAGATAGAGATTGACCCAAGTCTCTATCATCTTTCGCCTGGATTGCGCCTGTTGGACGTGACGAGGGACGGGAAGGTTGTATGTGAGGCGGTCAAGGACGCAGTTCCGGCCGAGAAGCTATGCACTGATCGGCATTATCCTTTTCTCCTGCTGGCGTATCAGGTGCGTGATGGGGGCTGGTGGTTCGACAGGGTGTTGTTTAGTCAACGAGGGTATCGGCCTTCGGTGCCGCGCTCGTCTTGGCGACTGCTTGTCGTATTGCGGGGTCTTCAGGCGATGGGCAAGGATGACAGGCCTAGTTGGCTCGACCGCTGGCGCGGCTTCCGGCGAATAGGCGTGTGCGAGAATGAGAAATGCGGCCAGTATTTTCCGGTGCAGCACGGTGCTCGATGTTGTTCTGATACATGTCGGCGAGCTGCCAATCGACAGGGGCATCGAGGTCGTCCGCATGAGTGAGAACGACAGCGGGGTTCGAGGTCTTTATCGACGAGGTAAGGTCTGGTGGATGTCTTATGCGACATCTCGAGGGCGAGTTCGCGAGAGCTGCCAGACGCACTCCAAACGGCGGGCAATAATGATTCTTGAGGACCGTCGATCGCAAGTTTTGCGAGGCACGTTCTTGGGCGTCAGAGGGTCTGGTCGAATGACGCTTCACTCTCTTCTCTATGACAAGTATCTGCCCTGGGCCTCGACTGCAAAGGCCGCGTCCAGTTATCGCAGGGACACCTATTCCGCCAAGCGATTGTGTGAACATCTTGGGGACCAGCGGGTGCGTAGTTTATCCGTTGAGCAGATCGAGATCTATCGACAGCGGCGCATTGACGAGGGGGTGATGCAGGCGACCTGCAACAGAGAGCTCGCACTACTGAGGCACTGTGTCAACAAGGCAATCCAGTGGGGCTTGCTTTCAGGGGACAATCCTGCCGGGAAGGTCAAGTCTTTCAGAGAACGACATCGTGTTCGGTTCCTCTCGCAAGACGAGCGAGTGCGTCTTCTCCATGCGTGTTCACAAAGCTCTCAACCGCTGCTCCTGCCTCTCGTCAAACTGGCTCTTCTGAGTGGCCTGCGGTCTGGAGAGTTACATGCTCTTCGATGGGATGATCTCGATCTACAAGGGGGAACCTTAACAGTCCGACATGGCAAGGGTGATAAGTCTAGGATCGTTCCTGTCAACGCAGAAGCTATTATCATCCTGAAGAGTATCAATCGCACATCCGATCTCGTGTTCTCTATTGGGTCCTTCAAGCACAGCTTTATGACGGCCGTTCGTCTGGCGGAGCTGGAGAACTTTCGATTTCACGATCTCCGAAGGTGCTATGCGACTGCACTACTTACTGAGGGCGCGGATTTGATCACCGTGAGGGACTTGCTTGGTCATGCCGAGATTCCCCAAACGCTGATATACCTCGCATCAAGTCAGGACCGTTTGAGGCGTGCGGTCGATAACCTGCCAAAACTCGACCAACAATCTGATGTAGTAGATGACACACTGGAGGGTGTGCGTGTTGGGGAAGGACACACATTGGGCACACATCGCGCTTTAGCCCTTCCATAGTGCCGCTATATGGCTACCTTTGCAACACTGGTGCCTGCATTCCTAATCCGCAGGTCGAGGGTTCAAATCCCCCCGGGCGCGAGCCTTATAGCAGCCTTCCCACGTTCATCCCCTTGCGGGGATGCGGGAAGAACGCCGTCAGTTGAGCAGGCCCGGGCACGGTTACGAAAACTCCTCTTAACTCAAGGCTTGACGTTCGAGCAAGATTGACCTATAACTCCCGAATAAATCTTAGGGACAGTATTAGTAGGCTCCAGTGAAGAGTAAGGGGCTTTTGAGCAAGTGATGTCTGTTCTGGAGAGAACACAGGAGGCAATGGGCAGCTCGGGCGCTGCCGGTGCGGTTTCCGAGATTGAGGCTTCTGTCTCATCAGGGGACTCGAGCGTGGGTTTGGTCTGTCAGGCCGCTCTGCTCGTGCTATCAGGGTGCGCTGACCGGCCTTTGTGTGAGCGGCTTGCGAAGTCGCTGTCGAGGCTTGAGCCGGGCCCAAAAGATGCGTATTTGGTTGCTCTTGTCATTTCGCTGTGCAATTGCGACAGACATGGCCGAGTGGGTGTTGATGTCCAGCGGTTCAAAGACCTGGCGGAGGCGTCCTCGGCTCCTCGTCCAGCTATACTTGCTGCGTGGCAGGCAATGGAGCTCTTCAATCAGGGCAGGGGACAGGAGGCAATTGAGATGCTCTCGAATCTTTACGCTTCGTCCCGCAATCTATGGGTGCGAGACCTCCTGATGAAATCCTATCTAAGAATAGCATACAATCACATCGCCAAGGAGCAGTATGAGCAGGCGGCTGATGTTCTGAAGCAGTCGCTACAGGTTGACAGCTACAACGTCTTTGCCCTGCACTCGCTCGCCATTCTCGAGACTCAGAAGACGTCGCTGAGCTCATTGGTGGAGATCGAGAAGAGCTGGAGCCGACTAATCGAGATCTGGACAGCTCTGAACAAAGCGTATCCGGACGGCGCTTACAAGGACTATCTGGCTGCAAAATACATGTACTTCGCCGCGAGGTTCTTGAAGGCTGGGAGCTGGGCAAGAGGAAAGCTGGAGCTCGCCAACCTTGTCCGCATCGACCCAGACAATGCGCTTGGGAAAGAGGTTCTTGAGGCAATATCTAACTGAGGTTTTGGTTTGTTCACTTTAGAGATCGATCCTTATGAGGTGCTGGGCGTTAGACACAACGCCGATGTTGTAGATATCCGGCGAGCGAGGCGGGACTTGATACTGCGGTTTCCCAACGAGCTCTTCCCGGAAAGGGCTCAGGAGATCAACGAGGCTTTCCAGCTCTTGATGAACAAGGAGAAGCGTCGGCTGGTAGATGCTTTTCTTAGGTCGAAGGCCGGCGGCGCCCTCCGTGTGCAAAAACCGTTTCTTTCGGAGAAGGTATTGGACAACTTGTTCAACTACCCGGGACGGGCAGAGGTTTTCGAGCTCTTCAAGCTCGAGCAACCGATTGAGGTTGGCAGAGATAGCCTCATTCAATCACTCCTTACCATTCTACACCAAGTCCCAGAACCGCAATGAACAGCTCCGAACTGAAGACGGTGTGCGATGTGCTGGGCAGCGCCGATTTCTGGAGCGCGCAGGAGGCCGGAGCGCCGGTTCGGAATGGTCAAGCCAGTGCCGCCTGGAATGAGGCGGACCAGACCGTCGAGGCGTGCCTCAAGTTTCTTTTTCTTGACCATGAGAGGTTCTCAATGGCGACACAGTTCAGGAGCAGGATGAAGGACCTTGCCGAGAAGCTTCGCAGAATCAACGAAGGCAGAAGGCAGTTGTCCAGGAAGGGACAGGAGCGGTCTGAGGTTCGGCGGGCATCGTCGTCGCTTGCAAGACAGGGGTGGGTTGACGCACCTCAGAAAGAACCTCATGGTGCCGAGGAGCCAGTTTGGGAGGTTATGTCCCTGAATATGGGGCGGTCGGTCAAGTTTCTCCTTGAATCGGCGATCGCGCTCGAGGACCCGGCTTTGGCGCTTCGTGTATCCTCGCTTTGGGCGTTTGGTCGCCGCAGGCTGTCGAGGAGGATGGCGAGGGAACATGGCCTCGAGGTTGGTCAGATTCGACACTGGGCGGGTCTGCTGAAGGACTTCGTTCGCACGATTTCTGAGGATGCGAGTGCGCGTGGCGGGGAGCAGCCTGGCAGTGGCGCGTTTGTTGTTGGTGGCTTTGAAGATTTCGCGAGTGTTGATACGAAGCTGGGAGAGCAACTTGTGGCAGACGAGGAGTCGCTGGCGGACCTAGCTACAACGCTCGAAGGGAGCAAGCGGAAGTTGAGGGAGGAGCTGCTGGGGCTGCTCATTCGTCGTCAGCTGTCGCCGGACGTCATAGGGGATGCGGCCATATCGAATTGGGGGCAGGAGGTTTTGGCCTTGCGGGGGGCCTTGTGGCAACCCCTTGCGCCGGAA
>DATLAJ010000088.1 GCA_035527515.1 bacterium | reverse complement strand
CTGGTCTTTCAGGACGAGCCCTTGCAGCTCTTCCCCCGATTCCTTCGCCACCCATTTGCTGGAGGAGGGGTATGGTATCCGCACGGTTCAGTAACTCATGGGACACAAGCCGGTTCTTGCGAGCCTGTGTGAGGAGTGCAGTTCTCACAGGTGTGTATTTCCTGTGTGCATTGGTGCGGCCTTCTAGTTTGGAGAGAACCCTAGGCTCCATACTTCTGGAGTGTCTTCTCGTCTTCTGCGGCGTGTTGCTGTTGTTTACAGGTCCGATATGGTGGCGCGGATTACTGGCACGGTGTGCCGTGAGCAGCAGTGCACAGCGCGTTGTGATCGCTGTAGTTGTGCCTATCGTGATCTTTCTCTTGGCGTTTGGCATCATGCCCGACGCCAATCTGGATCCAGAGAACCTTGAGGAGAGCTGGCTTGGCTGGGCAATCGCTGTCGCTGCTGTCGGCATCTTCGAGTTCATCTGGCTTGGGGACAGGGGTGGAGTGAAAAAGTGAAGAACCGAATTCCCGGAGCATCTCAGTGCAATCGGGAGACTCAGTAGTTACTCTTCAGTAGGGGCCAAAATCGGGAATCGGCAAGTCGCAGGTCGGGGCCATTCATGATAGGTTTCCGAATACGGAGGCTTCAGGCGATCAGCGACACAAAAGGAGGTCTGAAACCGTGAGCTGGCTCACACTTTCAGCCATTTACCTTCTCCCCGTATCGATAGCCCTATTCTTTTGGAATCACAAACTCGACGCCTTTTTGGGTTTGTGGGTCATCCTGTCGTTGATGGCCTTTCCCGTTTCCGTCTTTTTCGGTGTGCCCTTGGTTTGTGGAGTTGCGTTTCCTATCGCAATGCTCGTCTCTCTTCTCGGTTGGTGGTACAACGCCCAATTGGTCAAACGCAGAACCAACAGAATTCGACTCGTTTCGTGCTTTAGTGGGATCCTAATCGGAACAATGCACATCCTACTAGTGCTGCTCCCTATTGCTATTTGGGCAGGCTGGAGAATCGCAACAGTAGTTGCTGCCGTGAATGTCATCTTCTGGATGAGGGCAGGAGCGGTCTCTGCTGACAGATATGTCCTCCAAAGGGCAATGGAGATCCACAACGAGCACCCGGAACGTTCTTTTCGAGAGGCTTTATCTCAAGCAGAAAGCGAGATGAGATTCAATGTTCATGATGACCTGCCATATTAGAGGGGAAACCTCTTTCCGAGATGCCCAAGAACCCCAACGCCTTCCCTTGCATTACAAACACACTTACGAATACCGAACCCCGTTAAGGGCAATCATAACATCGTCAATCCGGACCGTGAGCCTTGCCCATTGGTCGGCTTTGTAGAGATCCCCGTTTATGATTTCCTTTGTAGCCTTCTCCCGTGCAAGGTCCCCCGTTCTCCCTTCAGATACCCCCAAATTCTTTTTCTTTTCAATTCTCAGCCATTTTCTGAAAGAAAAGGGGTCAAAGGACCGGGAATTCGCAAACCAAAACAGATAGACAATTGATTGCAGTGAACAAACAGTCGCTCTTTCCCCTCAAGCCCCTTATGGCAGCTCTTTGTTCCCGCCCTCACTTGACCACCCCTTCAGGTCTTGACAAAAGGAGGGGGTTCGGGATAGAAAGGGAGACGGAGCGCAAGGCGTTTAAGGCAGCGCACATCAATGCGGCGGGTTGAGACGATGGGTGCACTTGCAAACATGCTCTTCCAGGACGAGCCATTGCAGCCCTTCTCCCTCATTCCTTCACCACCCATTTGCTGGAGGACGAATATGATATCCGCACGGTGCAGGATCTTCTGGGGCAGGGGGATGTGAAGACGACGATGATCTACACCCACGTCCTCAACTGAGGAGGAAGGGCGTCAGGACTCCGGCAGACGCGCTGTAATCGGCGGGATATGAGGGGTTTTATGCAGTCCGTCCAAAACTAGGTTATGCCCATGGAGCCGTAGTCGAATGACCGCCCCGAAGCTTTTCATTTCGTACAGTTGGTCAGACAGCGAACATGAACGGTGGGTCGTAGACCTTGCTACAGAGTTGCGCGAGTCTGGCGTTGACGTCATTTTGGACAAATGGGATCTCAAAGAGGGACATGACGCTCTAGCTTTCATGGAGCAGATGGTCACCAATCCCGAGATCAAGAAGGTCGCAATTGTCTGTGATGAGAAATACGCTGCAAAGGCCGACGGCCGGGCCGGTGGCGTAGGCACGGAGACACAAATCATCTCGAGGGAAGTCTATGAGAACCAAGCCCAAGAGAAGTTTGTAGCCGTTGTCAGCCAAAAGGATGAGAACGGAAAACCATTTCTTCCAACGTACTACAAGTCGCGGATTTACATTGATCTCAGCGAAGCTGATCGGTACGCAGGGAATTTCGAGCAGCTGCTGAGATGGATCTTTGACAAGCCTCTCTATGTCAAACCCGAACTTGGCAGCAAGCTGACCAGCGTCAACTAGTTTTTTCCTCTGGCGACGATTGGACTTCCCGTTCTTGACCTGCCGCCTTGGGTTGGCGTAGGTTGCTCTTGCAGCGCTCTCCTGGAGAGGAACGTCTGCCTGTGGTGACGGGAAGGGGCTTGTTGCGCGAGCGGCAGGTCCCTTTCAGCGTTTTGGCGGCGCGACGGTCAAGGGCGATTGGCGGAGGCAAAGGGAATCATCACAGGAGAAAACTCATTTCTTGGTCTTTTTCGCCTGTTCCATGCGGTAGCTCTTGACGTTGAGTTCGAGGATCACGCAGTGGTGCACGAGGCGGTCGATGGCCGCGGCGGTGGTCATGGGGTCTTTGAAGATCTGCTCCCACTGCGAAAAGGGCAGATTGGAACTCAGCATGACGCTGCCGCGCTCATAGCGTTCGGCCAGGAGCGTGAAGAGCACCTCCATCTCTTCGCGGTTCTGTTGGACGTAGGCGATGTCGTCGATGATGACCGCTTCAAACTTCGCAAGGCGCTTGAGCGCTTTGGCCAGTTTGAGTTCGGTCTTGGCGATCAGCAGTTCCTGCACCAGGAGGCTGCAGGTGGTGAAAAGCACGCGGTGGTCGTGACGCACCAGTTGCTGCCCGATGGCGCACAACAGATGCGTCTTGCCGCTGCCCGGGTTCCCGAACGCCAGGACGTTCTCGCGCCGTTCGAGGAAGGAGCCTTCGAGCAGGACCTGAATCTGCTGACGCAGCCGCAACGGCAGGCGCGAGAGATCGAAGGCCTCGAGGCTTTTCTCCAAAGGCAACTTGGATTGTCGCAAGAGCCGTTCGATGCGGCGCTGGCGGCGGACCTCCGCCTCGCGACGCACCACTTCGAGAAGGTAGCGCTCGTAACTGAGCGACTCCTTGCGGGCGCGCCCGGCTTCGTCGCGGTAGCACTGGCGCACCGTCGGCATGCGCAGTTCCTTGAGGTGTCCCTCCAGACTCTTGTGCACGCTGACTTGCAAACTCATCAGATGACCTCCAGCAAGACATCGTAGTCGCCGAGCTGGACCGCATCGACCCGCACTTGGCGCGGCGAGCAGCATTCCCGACCCGCCGCGACGAGAGCCTCGACGGCCTGGGCCGACAGCGGTTCGTCGCGCTTCAGCAGGTGGTGAAGCGCCCCGTCCACGGCGGCCTCGTTTTCTTTGGCCGCCAGTTCGAGGATCTTCAGATATTCCTTGTGCCCACGAGCGGGCCAGAGATCCTCGAGCACGTCGTAGGCCATGCGGAAGCGGCTGGTGGGAAACAAGGCGTCTCGGTACAGGTAACGCTCGAAAGCGCCGGGCTTGCGCACGAGCCAATCGATGATGTGACGGTAGTTGATCGTGTGCTTGCCCCTGCCGCGCAGTCGCGCCAGGCGCTCGACTTGGGTCCGGCCGCGCCAAACGTCGATGTGATCGGCGTAGACGCGGGCGCAAACCTTCTCGCCGATCAGGCGGCTGTGAACCGAGTAGACGTTCTCCAGCACGCGAATCGTGCTGTTGGGCCCCACTGTCGTCTCTCTGCGCTGAAACGCCTCGAATCGTCGAAGAGGCAGACGGCGCAACGCGGCGATCTCTTCGGCGAGCCGCTTCGTGCGCCCGGCGTTCAGTTGCTTGAAGAGATTCGCCAGGAAGAGCTCATAGGCCTGGCGGCTCTCGAAATCCCGGCTGCCCCGCAAGATCAACGCCTGGTCTACCGCGCGCTTGAACCGATGGTGGCGCTGCTCCACGTCGCCGTTCTCGTGGGGACTGCCGGGTTGGCCGCGATGTCCCTGAAGGCCGTAATGGGAAAGCAGCGCGCGGTAGCGTTGGGTGAATTCCTCGACGTTGTCAAGACGACTCACCGCCGCGCTCAGACAGTCGGTCTGATGCGTCGCCGGCGCCCCGCCCAGTTCCCACAAGGCATTCTGCAGACCCTCGGCCAAACTCTCGAAACTCTCGGAAAAACAGATCGTCCCCGCTTCCCAGTTCGAGTAGGTCAGCACGAAATGGCAGATCATGTGGGGGAAGGGCTGACCGGCGATCGTCACGCCCAACGTCGCCATGCGCGTGAAATCGGACTGGGCCAGGCGACCCGGCTTGTGACGCTGGGGAAACATCACCTCCCGCGCGGGGCCTTGGCGGGCGCGCCACTCCTTGACGCGCCGCTGGAACGTGCGCAGCTGCCCATCCTGAAAGCGTCCCGGATGCCTGCGCTGCAGGTGCTCGAAGAGCGTCTTGGCCTCCAGCCCCGCGTTGTCCTCGAGAAACTCGCGCGCCTCGGGCCAGACCGCCTCGAAGGGATCCGGCCGTGTGCGCCAGGTGTGGGGTTTTTGAACTTCGCTCGGCAGCCGCCCGAGGCGCAGGTACTTCCGCGCCGTCTTCTCGTCCATGCCCGCCTTGTCGGCGGCCGCTCGAAGCGTCCTCTCGGTATGGCGACATCTCATCAGCGACCTGACCTGCCTGTCCGTGACCATCCAAGCATCCTCCCGCTAAGTAGAGTAGCTTGAATAGTCTACATGCACCGCCCGACGGGAATTTCAATTGTCGTCGGGCCACAGGTCTAATAATCGCTGATCATGGGGGCGAACCGACGACAAGGAACCTATCGGCCAGAGGTCCAGACTCAGCATGTCTTGCATCGCTGCTCAGCACAGAACTCGCAGAATCGGCTCCTCAAGCGGATATCCGTGCCCCAGGAAGCCAACCATGCGAGACGTGCACTCCGTCCGAGCATCCCTTCTCCGCACCCTCGAATCGAACCTCGCCGATCCTAGTTCTATATGCTCCGAGTGGAGTCTATCCCACGTCCGAGTGAGCAGTTTCTACTCCCCTTTCGTTCTGAGCTCTGTCGGTATCGTTCTTTCAACACTGGCGAACACACTCGTGTCCCCATTTCTCATGCGGATTCGCCATTGCCTTACAAGTACCCCAAACAGACGTGGCATCTTTGATTTCTACGGTTCCGACGAGTACCCCCCGGATGTTGACACAACAGCGCTCGCTAATATCTTTCTGACGCTCCAAAATTCGGTCGAACTCCCCCTTGGCGACGTCCGGGCGCAAATCCTGGCCATCCAGCACACAACTACCGGGGCTATACGTACTTGGTTTGACCCCAC
>DATLAJ010000087.1 GCA_035527515.1 bacterium | reverse complement strand
GTTCTCCCCTCTTGCGGCCACGCGAACAACCTTCCCGTAAAACTCTTTGTCAGGAAAGGCGTCGGCCGTGATCGTCACTCGCTGCCCGACCTCAATCGTGCCGATGTCGCTCTCATCGACCGAGGCGAGGACGAAAAGCCGCGAGAGGTCCGATAGGACAAGCAAGGTCGTCCCGCCGCCCACATTGCTGGTGGGGGATGATATGATCTGCCCAACCTCCACCTGGCGGTCAGCAACCACACCATCGATTGGCGCAAAGACCTTTGTGTCCTTGAGCCGCTGTCGCGCCATTTCAAGCTCGATCTCGTTGGATTCAACCTGGTCCTCTGCCAGTGCAACGTCCTGACGCAGCACTTCCAGAGCGTCTTTCTTGACCTCGAGCTCCGCTAACGTGATCTTAGCGTTCTCCAAATCAGCGGTAGCAAGAGAGGCGGCAGTCTGCGCAGTCTCATTCTCCTCGATGCTGACGCGGTTTGCCTCAAGCAGCTTCTTGGTGCGCTCCGCCTTAGCATGGGCATCTTGGAACTTGACCCGAGCCGACTTGAGAGCTGCCTGGGCCCGCGCCATATCGTTGGTCAGGTCCCGCTCAGCTGTCTTCAAATTCTGCTGAGCCTGAACCAGCCTGGCCTTCGATGACGACAGATTCACCTCGGCCTGTTTGACCCGGCGCTCTTCGTCTATGGGGTCCAGCTCGACGAGCAGGTCCGCCTTTTTGACTGGGTCGCTCACGTCATAGGGCACGCCAGTGACCTCGCCGCTTGCCTTGCATTTTATCTCGACGTCCAGATTCGAGACCACTCGCCCAGTGCTCTCTATTTTTAGCTGAATTGGCGCGTGTGTGGGCCTCACCGTTGTCGCTTGAGAATCATCCGCGGGATCGCCGTTTCCGCCGTTATTCCACAGATAACAGCCGATAGCTATCCCCACACAAACAATGGTGATTATCACGATCTTTCTTTTCATACTATGTCTCCTATTCAAGAGCCGATCCCACACCCCGGCGAGAGAGCAAAGTCCCTTCCGTCAGATAGAGCGATGTGATGGCTTGTATGTAACGAACCCTGGCGGTCACTTCGTCCAGCTGAGCCTGAATCAGGTCCCTATGAACCTGTGAGACATCCAAATTCGTGGACTTGCCCACTATGAACCTGTTCTCCTCAACCTTGAGCTCTTCCTGCCTGCTTTTGACGACCTCATCAGTTGCCGCAATACTCTCCCACTGCCTCTCGACCTCGAGGGCCGCTTGCCGAACCTCGGCCTCGATTACCCTCTCGAGGTTCTCAATGGCAACCTCGGCCTGTTGCTGATGAAACTTCGCGCGGCGATGGCTGGCTATTTCTGCCCTGTTCAGAGGGGACATATCTAGTGAAAGACCGAACTGATAGGAATCGAACATAGAGTCGTTCAGATGACTGCTCGCATCGCTCCCGGTAGCTCCACTGCTGAGCCTTCCGTAAGAGGCGAATGCATCGAGTTTGGGGAGCAGCCCGTTGCGGGTTCGGACAACTTCCAGGTCCCGATTGGCCAGCTCGAGGCGCGATTGGGCAAGCTCCGGTCTGTAAAGGGCCGCGAGCCTAACGCTTATCTTAGGGCTCAAGTCAACACGCTCAATATCAGCAGGATCGAGCGTCTCAAACGTTAAGCCCCACTGTGCCTCAGCATCAGGATTCAACAGACGGATGAGATCAATAGTTCGCTCCCTGACCGCAATTCTCGCATCGACGAGATCAGCCTTGCGAGAAGCCAGTTCAGCCTCTGCCGAGACCCTTGAATCCCTGGAAAGCTTACCGACAGCAATCAAGTCCTGGTTCAGCCCAAGCTGGTCCTTGGCCAGCTGAACCGAAAACTCTCGTATCTTCAATGTCCTTGTGGCAAGCACCAGCTCCCAGTAAGCGTTCTCAACCTGATAAACCAGCTCCAGAACGGAGGACCGGAACTCGTGGCGGCTCTTGGCCGCGGTGTTTCTTGCCTGCCGCAGGGTGACCAGATTGGCGTCAGGGCCTATACCCCGCAGCAGGGACTGATTGAGGCTGACCGACCAGGAGCCCTCGTAATCCCAATCAGAGGAAGAGCGGCTGCGAGAGAATCCTCCGGAGAGAAAGACCTCCGTGCCCGTGGGCAAGAACTCGGATATCGACAAGTCGGTCTGGAACTGTCGCGAAACCACAGGCTCCCCGACCGCAACCGACGTGAGGCCCGTTTGGCTATATGGCCGCGTGTCTCTGCCGTAGGAGACTGTGGCCAAAAGGGCCGGATCAAATGCACCACGCGACTCCTGAATATACGTTGCTGCAATTTCGGGCTCAAACTGTGCCACGGCCAACGACCGATTCCGCGCAAGAGCCGTCAGGACCGCACCATCCCGCGTCAGCGCAAGAGAACTCGCCTGTGGCGCCGGGGCCACGCCCGACTTATCGGAGGGTGGTTTGGCTCTCTCCTCCTCCTCAACTGCTTGAGCTGCCGACTCCTGCGCGACCTCAACAGATTGAGGCGGCTCGACTGTCTGGGGCGTCCAGCGAGGAGCATGCGCACAGGAAACCAAGCAGGCCACCAGAAAAACAACTGGGATAACCCGCAAGAACCAGGGCTGAAAACGTCTCCCCAGGCCCCAATTCTGACGAGCTGCTCCGGTCCTCAAAACCATCACCTCTCAATCACTCCCTAGTGTTGTTACACCGTTGATATTCTAGCTTGTCAATTCGCATCGCATTTATATGTCGTCCCTAAAGACAACAAATCTCAACAAAGAGTTTAACAATGTTTGATGCCTATCGCAGACCCTGTAAACATCTGGGCAGCCTTGCTGCGAATTGCTCTTGTCATCCAGCTGAGCTTTCGTGAGTTTTTTGCTGAAGCACAAAAAAGGGGACGCGCCCGAACTGGACGTGTCCCCTTTGCTCTTATTGGCGAAGAACGTCACCCAGTCGCGGTCATCACCTGTCAGTTGTCAGTGAAAGGACAAGAGGCGGGACAATCTAGCTTCTCTGCCCCGGAAGGCCCCTGGCTCTCCATCATACGCATGGGGCGCTGGTGCATTCTGCGAAACATCCTGGCCTCGAAGAGAAGGAACTGAGCCTGCTGCTTCACGGAGAGGCCCGCCGTGAATTCATTGATTCTGGTCTTGAAGACATCCATTTCTGCCTTCATTTGCTCCTGAATCGCCTTCGCCTGTGCGATGAGGCGCGAAAGTGCCTCTTCATTCGGCTCGTCCTTGGCCAGCTCTTCGCGGACCGCGGCAATCACAGGCCGTGCGGCATCCATGATGTCTCTCATCTTCTGATGGTGCTCATCGAAAATGGCCTTAAGCGCCTCAGCCTGGTCTTCTGTTAGCCCGAGCTTATCGACAAGTGTGTCGAAGCCACGCTGCCCTACCTTTTCTCCTGTGGAACCGTTCATCGCCATCGGCCCTTGACCCCACCTGGCGAACACGAGCCCCGCGCCGACGAGCCCAACGAGAGCGATCACCACAACGACCGCAGTCTTGGTTCTGTTCATCACGTCTTCCTCCGTTGTTGTGTTCTGATCTTACGATCAATTAACTGAAACAAATACTTTTACTCAGATAAATAACCGCTGTCCTTCGATCTCCCCATCGCCAAACCGACAGGATTTGTGCTCCATGCGATCTCCCTAAATAACTATCGCCCTCTGTCTGTCCATATAGACAGGGCAGGATTCAAAAAGGTTTAACGGCCGATGCGACGGCGCCAGCGGCTCTTCTCCCCAGGCGAGGCGGAGGCTCTCTGCTTGAGACATCGGGGGCTGAAGGCGAGCTCCGTTTCGGTGCGAACCGACCCAGTTCGTTCGCCGGTAAAAGCACCTATGGGAGCGGAGGCTCTCCGCCGAGGCGACTCTCCTGGCCCCTCGTGAGACGAGCGATATTTGCGTGGTGTTTGGCGATGATCAGGGCGGCCATAGCGGCGGCCACACCGATGCGGGCAGAGGAGGCGCCTCCTATCCATAGGGCAATCGGCATCGCGAGCGCGCCAGCGATTGAACCGGCGGATACAAGCCTTGTGAGCGTCACTACCGCGAGGAATGCGCCGAGTGCAAAGATGACGTAGAAGGGGGCAATGCCCAGGAAGATGCCAAGCCCCGTAGCGACGCCCTTGCCACCTCGGAACCTAAGGAATACAGGAAAACAGTGCCCAACCAGCGCTGCGGCGCCACAGATGAGGGGTAGAGCATGGTGGGGAGACGAGAATTGCTCGGCCACCGCGACGGCGGCGTAGCCCTTTGCCACGTCAAGCAGAAGAGTTATGACGCCAGCCGCCTTGCCGGCAGCTCGCAGAACGTTTGTGGCTCCGATGTTGCCGCTGCCGGTTGTGCGGACGTCCTTGCCAGCCAGCCGTCCTATAATCAGCCCGAAGGGGACCGAGCCCAGGAAGTATGCGAAGATGACAAGCGCTAGCTGCATTCGGCGCGGGTCTTATCGAGAGGCGGTTTCACATATTGACCTCGAATGTGCTGCCCGACAGGTCGCCAAGGAGGAGCCCGGTGCTTGGGTCTGCAAAGGCGGCGAAGACAATATAGTTGCCGCCTGTTGAAATGGGCGTTGAACCAGGCTGGACATCGCAGGTGTAAAGAGGAAAGTCGCGAGCCGTGAAGTCAGCTGGCAGATAGAGGTTCATCATGGTGTAGTCTGACGTCCAGAATGGGTAGAACAGCAGCGCCCCGTCTGGGCAGACGATGGCCGTTCCGAAATCAACGCTCACACCCGGCCCCACGTAGGCGGCCTGTGCGAATATCTCGAGCGTGTCGCCCGTTTGGTACACGGGGTAATCGGCCTGCACATCGAGGCCCAAGGCGTTTGCGCCACCTGGGTCAACCACGCGCAGGGCAGCCTGGACATCGAGCTTGCCGTAGCCGTAGATGTCGTTGTGGACCTCGCCAGTGAACGAGTCGGTGGCTGCGCTTTGCGAGAATACCTGCTCGACATCGTCGGGAGTAAGCCCGGGCGAGCACTGGAGCAAGAGCGCAACGGCTCCGGCGACGTGCGGCGAGGACATGCTCGTGCCTGCGGCGACATAGTAATAGTAGTCGTGCACTGCGTCTTCGGTATAGTAGTAGTATGTGCCCATCGCGTAGGTCTGCGCCGAGAAGGCTGCCGCGATGTATTGCCCTGGGGCAGCTATCTCGGGTTTTGGCCCAGTCAGGTCGGGCCGTCTGCTCGGGCCTTGGCTGCTGAAGTCGGAGATGACGCCGACCTTTGCATCTGAGTCATATTGTCGCTGCCCGAACACGTCGTACCACTCGTTTCTCGTGACGTATGAGCCGACCGAGATCACCTGCTTGGCGTAGGCCGGATACGTGATAGACGACCTGCTGTCTCCCCCCACAACCCCGGTCTGCTCGTCAAGGAACAGCACGTAGCTCTCCTCGCCGGCCCAGGCGTCGAAGTAGCAGTTGCCTTTCACGGTGATGGTCCATTCGTAGAACAGAGATGACCAGAAATCTGGGCGAATCGTTATGATGACGTGCCGTGAACCGTTATTGGGATTCGAGGTCTCTGTCGCATCGATGTCGTAGGTGGCTATCTCGGACCCGGCATCCATGAGGGCACTGCCCCAAACCGAGTCGCCCGGCGCAACAAACTGCCCGTGCTCGATCGTTCCCCCATACCAGCTATCAATGGCGCCGAGAGCAACCTCAATATCGCCCGGCGGTTCATACCATAGCTCGATCGAGCCTTCATCACTGTAATAGGAGGCGAGGTAGGCCGCAAACTTCTGTTCCTCATCGTTTGCCTCAAACCCGACGTGCTCGAAGTACTTGTTGCCGTAGCCATCATCGTAATAGGCGGAGTTGCCGGCGGAGTTGACGATTATTCGGCCTGGCCCGGTCAGCGCGTCTATCGCTTGGCAGGCAACCGAGGTCCCGTCGTGGCTGCCGGTGTTGAAGCCGAGGGAGAGGTTCACGACGGCCGGCATGCCGAGGCTCTCCGCTTTCTGGAAGATGTAATTGACGCCATCGAGCATCTTGTCGGTCCCGAAGTCGTAGCCGAAAGAGACCTTTGTGAAAACGATGCTTGCCAGGGGCGCTACCCCACAGACGCCCGCGCCGCATCTGCCGTTTCCGGCCGCAATGCTCATCACGTGCGTGCCGTGGCCATCCTGGTCGAGGCCCGTATCCCAAATCGACGGATTCCCCTCAAGTTCGGCGTTGATCTCCGACTGCGTAAACTCCGTCCCATAGCTGAAACCTGCGGGCGGAGCCCCGGCCTCGGTCTGGTCCCAGAGCGAGACCAGTCGCGTTGTGCCGTCATCGTTGCGGAAGTCCCCGTGCGTCCAATCGATGCCACTATCGACATCTCCGACGACGACGCCTGTCCCGTTGTATCTCTGGGACAGACGGATGCCCCAGTTGGCCAGATCACCTTTCGAGGCGGGGATGCTTTTTTTGAGCGACGGTTTCAACACGCGCGCAGCCTCGGCATAGGACAGCGAATCGACTGCCGCAAGCGAATCAAGAGCAGAGACGGGCACCCTGGCGGTCACAAACCGACCAAATCGGCTTCCGACCGTCCCTCCCAGCGAGATAACCGCCGCGGCGAGGTCCGATGCGCCAGCGTCATCAGTGGCCTTAAGAACAAGCCCAATGCGAGGCTCGGCAGCGGTAACAGAGTGTGCTATTCCCCGGGCTCTTAGAATGCTCTCGACCTGAATGGGCTCGGGCTGAGGCCTTTGAAGGAGCGGGTGCAGCAGCACGTCTAGCTTCTGGCTCGGACTGGCAAGGGCAGTCGCTAAAGCGAGGACCAGCAAGAGGCCGAGCAAGATCAGAGTCAGTGCTTTGCTTCTCATCTTACAATCTCCCTGTTATTGAAGGTCCAAACACAGAACTATTGTCAGAATCAGTATTCTGTTATTGAAGGTCCAAAACTGTTGTCAGAATCAGTATTTCGCCTTACTACACCAGTTTAAACTTTATGTTCAACGATATAGACCGTCAATGCACGCGAAAAAACTAACACAACTCGCGGGATTTTCACATCTGCTTTTAGTTTGCGCTCTCTTAACTGAATAATGAGCTGGCCCGAAGAGCGATGTCAACTGGTCTGCAACGAAGAGGAGTTTTCGTAATCGTGCCCGTGCCTGCTGAACTGACGGCGTTCTTCCGGCATCCCCGCAAGGGGATGAACGTGAGTAGCCGCAGGTGAAACCTACGGATCAGGGTCAGAGGAGGAAACATCATCAGCCCTAAAAGGGCTGAACATAGCCCTGTGGACGGGCTGTTCGACCCATTCGGGGTCGCGAGGATACCGACGTGAACGGATTCCGTAGGTTCCACCTACGGCTACTATTGTGGCCCCCCTTCGGGGAACCCAAACACACCATCACGTCAATCCTGATTCCACTGCTACTCTGCGCTCGTGCTACTCTGCGCTTCGCAGAGTAGCAAAGGCTACGAAGCACGAGTTCCTTCTTGGCCAAAACCAAGAACCACAGCCAACAAATCAGCTACCATCTTGGGGAAACTCCTGATATTCGCTACGTCTGCGACATCGGAATTGTATCCGGGCTGGACTGCAATGACTGGGCAGAGACAGGCTTGCCCCTCAGAAATGAGGAGAGATTGACGACACAACGCATAACTCAAAAGGCTCCAGCCCTAAGGTATGCAGCGGTGTTTGGTCCCCAAAAAACAAGAGGGAGCCTAAACGCTCCCTTATCCTCTACTATTGAAAACTCTGCGCAAGATAAGTCGGGAAAGGCTCAGCGCCCCTGCTGCTAATCCAACCTTAGGTTGGGTTCCACATCAGCAGGCACCGAGACCAACGCTTTCCCGCACGACACCTATGGAGAAATGCGGTGGGCGAAAAGGCCCATTTCGTCCAGTAAGGAGAAGACCCTTTCCAAATCTAACGCTTACTTTTCGCCCTCGATGATACTAAAGCCTGATCCCTTCACTTCCCGAAACCACAACATTCGTCTCGTAGCAAAGTATAGCAGGTGCCGTGCCAGTTTACAGATTAGATTTGCGATGCAGCTCCCTTTCGCCGCTCTGGACGCTAGTTACAGCGGCTTCTTACGTTGGAGCGAATCCTCGTTGGCAAAGGATAGGGGTTACGAAAGACCAAGATGGCTTGTTTTTGTATAGAATCTGTAACAATAAATGACACGCAATTCGTCCGCCGGTGGCAACTTGGCTTAATAGGCAGGATGCCGCCAGTGTAACACAGTGTGACAGGAGCCATTCACGAGGCCAAATGGCTTGTGACACATACCAATCGCGGGCCCGAGCCCGGCCGACGCCGCACAGGCACAAACCCGTTGACAACGCCCATCGTCAGCACGCCAAATGTCTCACAACCGGGGCTTGACCTGCGGCAAGCTCTTGTTCACACTTCCCCGCAGAATTGGGGTATTTATATGTATTATGTGGCACAGGAATATGTCACCTGTTACAACACGTGCAGCGGACGTTGCGCCGATCGATGTCGTCATAGTTAGCTTCAACTGCTCGAAGCACCTTGCCAAGTGTCTTGATGGGCTTCGGGAGTGCAGCCACTCGTTCAATTTGAGGACAGTCGTGGTTGATAATGCGTCCTCGGACGGAACGGTTGAGTGGCTTAGATCGGCCTTTCAAGACGTGAGGGTCATTGAGAACAGTCAGAATGTTGGCTTCGCGGCCGGATGCAACGTGGGGATGCTATCCGGGCGTGCGGAGTTTGTTCTGCTCCTGAACCCGGACTGCGTGATTGATGTCGAGTCGCTGCGCAATCTCGTGGAATGCCTCACTGAGCACCCAATGGCTGCTTGTGTTGCTCCCAGGCTCCGAAGCGGGACGAAGATACTTCCACCAGTGTATCGTTCTGTGGTTACGCTCCGAGAGTTTCTGGCAAAGATGCTTCTCTTGGACCGGGTTGCGAGGCGAATCAGGCCCCAGGAACGGTTAGGTGAAAAGATGTGCTCCGCCGCTGTTTCTGCGTCATCCGGAGCACAAGAGGTGGATTACTTCGTCGGCGCTTGTGTTCTGTGCAGAAGGTCTCATCTTCAATCTGTTGGCATGTTTGACCCCGGTTTCTTTCTGTATTTCGAGGACCAGGACCTCTCGTTAAGGCTCCGCGAGCGGGGGTTTGACGTCATGTTTTGCCCGGACGTTCTAGTCG
>DATLAJ010000086.1 GCA_035527515.1 bacterium | reverse complement strand
AACTTCTCTTCGGGAGTTCACGCCTAATAGACGAGCCACATTTCTCTATCTTAAGCTTAGAATAGGTGCCAACAAGCAGCGAGTCAACATCCAAGCGTCCTCCCCAAAAACCAGATTGAGCTAACCGGGCAGAGGCCATTTGGCGTGCGGTGTCGCCACCGCACTACCAAACCACCCAAAGGGTGCAACTCACAAAACGACCAGAGCCGCCACGATCGCCCATTAAAATGGCTGAATAATTTGCATCCGAAACGTCCATGACTTCCAATCTGATTATGGGGTCAAAGAAAAAGAGCTTGACAGGCGGCGTTTGGGGGGGGGTAGAATCCCTTCTGGTTGCGTAAAATACGATTTGAGTCTTACGTATTATACTCAATAATGCTCGGATAGTATTAGGAGGGAAGGACATGGGCATTGAGTTCCAGAACGACACCATCTTCGTAACTGGCGGCAGCCAGGACGACCCATACACGATGGCCGACCTCGATGCGGACGGCACAGTCGGTCAATACGTGACGCCCGGCGGCTACGGCAATCATGAATACGCCGTCAGCAAGGACCTGGTCATCGGCTCGGAGGACGCGGACACGTTCTTCGACCTCTCCGGCAGCATCATCAAGATGGATGCCGGCGTGACATTGACGGTCTATACGACAGCCCTTCGCGGCGGCCGGATGGGCGCGACCTTTGGCGCCAGTCAGAGCAACTCAGGCGTGACGCCGTTCCTCGATGAGCAGCTCACGAAGCAGCGGATCGAGCGCGTCCGGAAGCTGTTCTGCGAGAGCTCCTATCAGTTGGACAACACAACAGGGGACTGGATCGCTGAAGGCGTTGCGCCTCGTATAATCGCTGTGGCCGAGGACGATGTGATGGCCGATGGCCCGTATGCCTAATCCCAAGGAGGCGAAGGGCCCGATGAGAATCGCTTGTTTATCCCTGGCAGCCCTTTTCATGCTGTCGTTCAATGCTTCGGCAGGCTGGGACGACGCGAAGGGCCGGGGAATCTTCCCGTACTGGCAGGCGTGCTATGGATGCCAAACGGTCTTTATCTTCGTGAATGGGTCAGAGGACACGGAGGAGACGATCTACATTGAGCTTCGCGGCATGCACGATTCGTTCGCGCCGGAGCGGCGAGAGTTCAGGCTGTCGCCGCGGGAAATGCTGATTCTCTCCACCTCACCAAACGTAGGCGAGTGGGTCCCCGTGCCTGCCGGTTTCGGCTATGCGGCTTTCAGGTGTCAGCATGGGGGATTGATTCACCCTTTGTGCGCCGTAGTGAATCTTGCTGCCGGAACTGGCTACACCGTGCCGGCATATCATGAAGACGGCGGATTCTGACACAGAGCGCAAGCGTCGAACAGCCGTGGGAGGGTAACAGCTGACAGGAAACGAGCGTTTAATCTTGGATGTTATCCGTGGCGAGGGTCTCCTCTTCGCGAGCAGGGCCAGCTCCGTCCTGGCCCTTTTGGCAATGCTTGAGCGAGAACCGGCGGTTCAAACGCTTCTCGAGGCTGGGGCTGGCCTTGCACCGGAGATAGCTCGGACAATCCAGGCGCAGGGACTCCGGCAGGACGACCTGGGCGTGACGTGTCTTTCGTGTGTGCTATACAAGCTTGATCCTGCACTTGCTGCCGAAACGCTGGGACAACTACTGGGACCTTCACTGGCCCGACCGGGCTTCTTCTTGTCGCACTTCGCTGCGCACGTAGTGCGTGAGCAGGCCGGGCTGCCTACGAAGCCTGGGATGTTTTATACGCCTGACGAGGTGAAGCAGACGGTTCGGCAGCTCGGGCTACCGGGCTATGGGCCTTATGACGCGTATGCGTGCGTTGCGGGGCTCCGGACGAGATTGGAGAGGGAGCTTCACAGCGTCTATCTTTGCCCCTCCGATACATACACAGATTCCTACAGGGACCAGTGTTACTATCAACACTTTCAAGGCTCACCAGAAGTGCTTGGCAGGACCTACAGATACAACTGCTGGGGCCTTACGTTCTTCCCCAGGCGTTTTGTCATCGGCGAGCCGAGCGACGTTGACAAAATACTACAGGACAACTGTCGCAGTATCCCGGCCGAGGGCATCCGCCACGGGGACATCATAAGGTACTACCGGGTCTTTGACGGCCTCACGCTTCATACAGGACGGGTGCATTCTGTCCTCAGGCAGCCTGGGGGCCCTGTCCAGATCCGAGTTCGGAGCAAGTTGGGGCGCGATTGGGAGGTGATTCACAACCACGATGATTCTTGGACAACATACTGGGTCCCCGGGATGTCTGACGTGGACTACTTCCGCCAGGAAGCGCCGTTGAAGGGGATTGCTGACCTGTGGATCAGGACACATCTGAGCGACTACGGGGAACAGTATTGTGTGAATGCGTTTTGGGAGAGCCCGGACATCTGGGTGGACGCTCCTCCGTATGACAACATTCCCGACCCACAACCGGTTATCGGGCGGCCGAATCGAATCGCAGCGTTAGTGAGGAACCGGGGTGAAAAGGCAGTTGAAAACGTGTACATAAGGTACTACTGGACGGCCGCGACGGTAGGCGCACCGCCGCTGCTGCGCTGGAACCTGATCGCGGAGAAAGGGCCATTCAGTGTACCCGGCTATGCGGGGATGGCGCCGATAGGTCCTCCGGCCGTATTTGCGCCGATTGCGACATGGACACCCCAGGGCATCGTCCCGGTGCACCAGTGCCTTTTGGCGGTTGTCTTTGTGAAACGGGAAGGGTATCTGGGTCTTTATCCGGGAGACGACCCCAAGGACAGCTTCAACCCTGATCCCCTCGTCTATCCGTGGGAGCCAGACTTCCCAGCGTGGGACAACAGCATCGCAATGCGGAACGTATGGGTGATCCAGATGGAGCCTGTGCAGTTGCGTATGTTTTCGCTGGTTGTGCAGGCTCCGTCAGAGGTGAGGCCGGTCGAAGGCAAGATAGAGAGTATTCTTAGTTACGGCGCCAACCTGCCTCTTATGGGCCTGCCTATGAGTGTCCCGGCATTGGACGTGGTACTGACGGTTGCGGGCAAGAGCCAGAGGCTGGTCCCGATGGAGGAACACATTCGACGGAGCATACTGCTGATATCCGATAACGTGCAACGTCAAGAGCGTGAGCTTGGTGGCGTCCTTCTGCCGTATCGGCTGATGGGAGGCAAGGCCAGGCACGAGCTCCAGGTCCGCATCAAGGTCCCTAGGGAGGCGAAACCCGGCTCCCTTTATCATCTGCGGCTGGCGCAGAACGTTGACGGCTCTATCATCGGAGGCTATACGATCGTCGTTCGGGTTGCGCAGCGCGGGAGGTTTTAGCGGCGGCAAAACCGCCAATGTCTCTTCGGCTGAACCGGGCGGCAGCCGGGGATGTCCTCCGGTTGACCATCTGGGAAAGCCACAAACTACGCCAAGCAGGCCAGAGAGGTCGCCGAGGCGAAGGGCATAGGGCTACGTCAAGAAGGCGGGAGCCTCTTGGCCGAGATCGACAAGCTCTGACGATGTCTTGTGCGATGCGTTCACTGCACAGAAATGGTGAGGAGGTTTTGTTTGGATACGGCTTCCGAGGTAAGAATAGGCAAAGTCCTCTATTGTATATCTTGACACTCGAGCGATAACAGTTAGCGCTAAGCGCCCTCCGCTAAAAACTCATTGAGGCGATGGGCATAATGAGCGTATTTTAAGAGCATGACCAAAATCATAGACGAGCTTGGGGAATCATGGCAAAGGTCCTGATTGCAACGACGGAGTTGATACCTTCGCTGCCCTATCCTGCTGTCGGGGGCGGCCAACGGGCGTTCTCGCTCGGCGAGGGCCTCAGGTCGAGGGGGCATGAAGTAATATATTCCCTTCCAATGGAGCATCTGAGGAACAAGGAGGGCATTCCCCCGGACATCTTGCAGCTAGCCCATAGCATGACAGACATAGACGCAATAGTGGGCCAAGCGTCCCCGGACGTGGTTATATTTACCACTGCGTATCTCATGCGGTTCTACTCTGCCTGCTCTGTGCCAGCTGTGCTCGACCTCGCAGCAAACATCGAGCTCGAGGCAACCTTCACGCCCGGCGCAAACCCCGCCGACGTGCTGATGGGCCGGCTGGACCAATACAGTAAGGCCGATCTGTTCATTCTGGGCAGCCCCAGGCAGATTCCATGGTTCTCGGCCTTTTGGATGCTCGCTGGATTGGACCTCAAAGAGGAGCTTTACACAGTCGTCCCGATCTGTTGCTCGCCCGATCTTCCGCCCATCCCCGAGCGCCGAGAGCTCAGCTTCATAAGCGCCGGGATGTTCTACCCCTGGCAGAATCCGTTCGACGCGTTGCAGGAGGTTCTATCTGTGCTTGATGACGCGCGGTCGGGCGAACTCGTAATCTACACCGGCAAGCATCCCACCTGGGCCGAGATTCACTCCAGTTTGATCGACCCCAGGTCCAGGCTTGGCGAGAGCGAAATGCTCGATGTGAGGGGGCTTCTGCCGTTTGACAAGGTCGTCTCTGAATGGGGCAAATGTGCCTGCGCAGTTGATGTTATGAAACCCAACCTCGAGCGGCGGCTGGCTAATCCGATGCGAACGACGACTTATCTCTGGCTGGGTATTCCCGTTATTATCTCTGACTTTTATTGGATATCAGAGCTTGTGAAAAGCTATGATGCGGGATGGTTAGTTGACCCCTTGGAGAAGGGCGCGGTCAAAAAGGCTGTGCAGGAGATACTTCGAGACCCAGATGTTCTGAGGCAGCGTGCGGCAAACGCCCAGAGACTTGTTGCGGAAAACCTCACCTGGGACAGGTGCGTTGAGGGCCTGGACGCATTCTGCCGCTCGCCGCGGAAGCTTCGGAAGTCAACGAGCCTCGTTGCGACTGTGGCGTCCGAGGTCGCAAGGATGTCGGCTGAACAGGTTGCCGCGGCAAAGGAGCTTGGGAGGGTGCAGGAGAAGCTAGAGGTCCTGCGCGAGAAGGCCGACCGAGCCGCCGAGGAACTGAAGGAGAGAAACTCCGAGGTGAAATACCTGAGAGGGCGGATCGAGGCGATTCTCAACTCCCGAACTTGGCGGACGGTGCAATTCGTCAAACACAAGCTTCTGCGCATCAAACAGCGGGAGTCTAGAGGCCAGAGAGAATCCTGAGAAGCACCTCGCTCATCGTAACGACGTCAAGCGCGTTGTGGTGGACGACGTTTCGGATAGTCTGTGAATCCCTAGTCCTCACGAAGTCGTGATACGCCTTGGGGATCATACCGCCGGGGATGTCCCCGCGCCGCAGCCGGCCGCACACACGGGCCTCGAGCGTCTGGAGCTTGCAGTTGGGGAACTCAGCTCTGTATCGCCGACGGGCCTCGTGAAGCAGGTCTAAATGGAAACCGGGCTCTGAGAACGGCACGCCGTGATATACCGCCCTGTCCCTCAGAAACGGCACGTCGAATGATTTGCCATTGAAGGTTACAACCGCATCGCAATCCGCCATCTTGCCCCAGAAATACTCCAGAACCGCCCTCTCCTCCGAGTAGTCCCGAGCCAACAGCTGTTCCAGAACCATTTGAGCTCCCTTCAGGTATTGGAACCCAACCAGGAAAACGGGAGCAGCGGAAAGACCGCACGTCTCGATGTCCAAGTAAACCAGCCGCCGCTGATCAACCTCGCAGAACTGTCTGAGGTCCGGGTGCAGCGACTCTATGTCAACTCCGATCGCGCCTCGCTCGAAAACAAGCCGATAGTGTGCAACGAACCGCTCGGCGGCCCCCCAGATGTCCGACAAGTTTCTTTTTATGAGCAGGAACTTTCCGCTCTCGGTCTGCATCTCTTGGCCCGGCAGCTCCTCCGGCGGGTCAATGAACTCCTGCGAGGCGCCATTTAAGATAGTTGAGCGTGCCAATCCATGTTCAGGCACGCCCCGGTGAACAGTTGGCCGGCCAGTTGACGTCTTGAGCCGACTACGGTTCAGCTCACCGAGCCGCCTGAGTGATTCTTTGCTCATCTTCGGCATCTTGCGCCCCTAGTAATCACTCCGCTGTTAGAACGATCGCGTCTGAGGTTATCTGCTCGACCCTCCCGCCGATGGGGGCATGTATCCTCGCCCCAAGCACGCCGGGCTTCACATCAGCGAGCAGCTCCCCCCTGCTTACCCTGGCCCCCGCAGAGACCACGGGCGCCGCATTCTCCCCTGCGTGCTGTCTCAGCAAGACATTTACTCTCTCAACCGCAATCCGTCCTTTGTAGGCAGGCGGCATGGCCTCGTAACGCCCAATTCCAAGTCTTGTCTTCAATCGCGACGAGGGGAGCCGCCTATCCCAGTATTCCGCCCGCGGCTCGGGTTTAGAACTGTTGGTTATAGGGCGCGCAAATTTGCTTTTCAAGAACGTGTTGACGCGACTCGGCGAGATGCCAAGAGGGCACGCATAGAGCGTGCAAATGCCGCATTCCGAGCAGTAGTGCGCCTCGGTAAGAACGAGGTCGGACGGCGATAGCGCAAAGCCGATCCGACGCATCATCAGGTGTGGCCGCAGGGTGTGGCCGAGCATGTAGCGTGGGCAAAGCTCCGTGCAGAAAGTGCATTGGTCGCAGACCGACTTGGCTATCCTAAATGTGCGGTCAAGCGAAGACGACCTCTCGACAATCGCCCTTGAATCGTCAGGAAGGACACTGATAGCGGTGGTTGTCTTCGAGACAAACGAACGGGCGGGATCGATCAACTTCCCCATCATGACGCCGCCGTCGAGAACGGAAAGCCTCCTCAGCGATGTTACCCCCGCCGCCCGGAGCAGCTCGCTGAACGAGGCGCCGAGCGGTGCGAGGAAGGCTGATGGCCGGGGGACCTCCCCAGCAACCGACACCATTCGCTCAATGACGGGCATCCCCTTCATGGCCTGCGCGACGTTGTAAAGCGTCCCGACGTTCTGGACAACGACGCCGACGTCAATGGGGATGCCGCCCTGTGGCACAACTCGCCCAGTTGCCTCGAAAGTCAGCACGAACTCATCGCCAACAGGATAGACGTCCGCAAGAGGCAGAAGCTCGATCGAGCTGTAGGGCGAGGCTCTCAGATATTTCTTGAAAGATGCAATGTGCTCCGAGTGCTTCTCCTTGACCGCCAGGACAACACGCCCGGCGCCGGTGGCCTCGGCAGCCAGCAATACCCCGTCGAGGACCTCCTTAGTATGGGCCGCCATCAAGGCCTTATCGCTATAGCAAAGCACCTCGCATTCTGCGCCGTTTGCAATCAACACGTCAGCGTGGGCCGCCAGTTTAATGTGCGTGGGAAAGCCTCCCCCGCCGGCGCCCACCACGCCCGCCACCCTAACTCTCTCGATTATCTCATTCCTGCTAGCCATCCGACATCTCAGCCTTCCGCCCGCTCAGTGCGGCAAACAATTGCCTGACAAGAGAGATTATACGCAGTAACATATAGAACGAAAAACATGGACTGCCTGTCGGGCACGCAGGAATCAGAAGGCATACCCTCACCCTGGGATTCCGTGTTTATCAATACCCGGCACCGTAGCAATACTACCCCGCACAGGATGCCACCCGCGACCCGCACGGGTCATGCTTTGTGCCCGCGCCGGCACACATCGCTCACGAGTCGCTCAACCATTCTGCGCGCCGGGCCGCTGGCATAGTGCTTCCCATTTCGGAAGAGGCTTGCGCCAGCTTCGTCCGAGAACGCGATGCCGATGTCAGCCTGCCTGGCCTCCCCGGGGCCGTTGACAACACATCCCATCACTGCGACGGTGATGTCCGCATCAAGGCCTGATAGCTGCTCCCGGACGGTGGCAAGATAATTGACCAGATCGACCTTGCAGCGCCCGCACGTGGGGCATGCCACGAGCTCTACTCCGTGCGGGCGCAACCCCAGCAGCTTGAGGATGGCCACGCCGACTTCGACCTCGTCCAAAGGGCTCGAAGAGAGCGACACGCGTATCGTGTCCCCGATCCCGTCGAGGAGCAGCGACCCGATGCCAATGGCAGATTTCAGCGTTGCCTCGAGCCCCGACCCAGTCGCGGTGATGCCCAGGTGTAGAGGGTAATCGCAGGCGGCAGCTACCGCCCGGTAGGCGGCGACGGTCTCCTGCACATCGTGTGATTTGAGCGAGAGCTTTATGTTGGTGAACCCCCAGCGCTCGAACTTCCTTGCGCACGAAAGCGCTGACTCGGCCATTGCATCGGCCGTTGCGCCACCGTATTTTTTGAGGAGAGAGCGTTCGAGCGAGCCGCTGTTGATTCCGATGCGCAGGGGTATCCCTGCCGCAAGCGCTGCATCCGCGACGGCTCTAAGATGGGCATCACGCTTCATGTTGCCCGGATTTATGCGCACCGCGTCCACCCCGGCCGCTATCGTATCCAGCGCCAGCCGGTAGTCGAAATGAATATCGGCCACGACAGGGATCGGGCTCTCTTTGACTATCGTTTTGACTGCGTGCGCCCCCGCCTCGTCCGGAACCGCGACGCGCACGATGTCGCACCCGGCCAATGCCATCGCGCGGGTCTGCTCCAAGACGTGCTCGATGTCCGTAGTTGGGCACTTGCTCATCGACTGGACGGAGACCGGAGCGCCCCCGCCGATCTGCACGTTGCGAACTCTTATCGCCCGAGTTTGACGTCTGGAGTGCATACTTAAGAGCCCCAATCCAGGAGTTTAAGGTGCATCAGGACGCGCTCTACATCTTCCTCTAGGGCTGCCACTGTGGCGACGAGCCGCATCAGAAAATCTTTCCGGGGTTGAGGATGTTGTTTGGGTCAAAGACTCGCTTCACGCCGCGCATCAGCTCAAGCTGCGTCCGGCCAAGCTGCCTTTCAAGAAAGCTGACCTTCGTAATCCCGATCCCGTGCTCCCCAGTGATAGTCCCATCGAGCTCAAGCGCGGCCTCAAAAACCCGTGCGCTAGCCTTCTCGGCCCTTGCTTGCATCCCATCTATTTCCGGGTCGTAGAGAATGTTGACGTGAATGTTGCCATCCCCCGCGTGGCCGAAATTGGCAATGATGAGGTCCATCTCCCTCGCCACCTCGTCCACACGCCGCAGAAGCTCCGGTATCCGGGAAGGGGGCACGCCAACGTCCTCGTTGATCTTACGAGGCGCGAGGCTTGATACGGCTGGGGAGAGCGCTCGCCTCGCCTTCCAGAGCTCCTCTCGGGCATTTTCGTCGTCAGCAGATTCGACCGAGACCGCGCCGCATTCTTTGCAGATCGACTCGATCCGTTGACGTTGGTCAGCAAGCACCCGTGCGGGTCCATCGGCCTCGATGATCAGGATAGCGCCGGCATTCGTGGGGAGCCCCATCTGGGTGTGTCGTTCGACCGCCTGAATGCAGGTTTGGTCCATGAACTCGAGCGCTGATGGGAGAATCCGCGATTCGACTGTTCGGGCGACCGTCTTTGCGGCCGCGGCGACCGAGGGGAACACTGCCATAATCGTTGTCTTGGCTTCTGGTAGCGGAATCAGACGGAGGTTGATCTCGGTGATAACCCCGAGCGTGCCCTCGGACCCGCAGAAGAGCCGGACGAGGTCATAGCCAGCCACGTTCTTGACCAGTGAACGACCCACACGGATCGTCTCCCCCGTCGGCAGGACCACCTCGAGGCCGAGCACGTAGTTTCTGGTTACGCCATACTTGACACATGTTGGGCCGCCAGCGCACTCGGCGACGTTGCCGCCCATGGTCGAGAAGTTGAGGCTCGCGGGGTCGGGTGGGTAGAAGAGTCCCTTGTTCTCGACCGCCTTCCTGAGGTCGGCGTTGACAACGCCCGGCTCAACAGTAGCCACGAGATTTGCAGCGTCTATGCTCTTGATGCGGTTCATCTTTGTCAGGCACAGCGCAATCCCGCCCTCGGTGGGAATCGAGCCGCCCGTGAAGCCGGTGCCCGCACCTCGGGGGAAGACAGGTATCCGATGCTCATTGGCGAGCCTCAGGACCCCGGCGACCTGATCGGTCGTCTCTGCCCAAACGACCAGCTCCGGCTGGGATTGAAGCCGGGTGGCGTCATAGGAATAGCAGGACCTCTCCGCCTCGCCCTCGCTGAAGTTCTCGGCCCCGACGATTCCTTTGAGCAGTTTTTTGAGCTTTCTATCCATCCTCTTTATTGCCCTGTCCAGCTTTTCGCACCCATCCAATTGAGAATTAAACGAGGCGGAGTGTGCGCTACTCAGGCCTTGACGTCAAAGGCTGGGCCTCGTGTTACGAAGAGCTCCCCAAACGCCTCCAACTGCCTCGGGAGCGGGTTTAGGCTGACCATTGCCCTCAACCTGACAGTCTTGAAACCGACCGCGGTAAGGCCGTCAACGAGCTCTGCTGAGTGCTTGACGATGAGGCTTTTTACGGCCTCTTTCTCTGTCGCAAACAGGCAGCTTGCGGTGCGATTGTTAATTGCGGCGACCGCCTTGACTCGGCCCAGGCCAGAGAGATCGATCAAGAGCGAGACCTGGCATCGGTCCGGATTGATCCGCCCGTCCTTTGCATCCTCTTTTCTAGAACTGACCATGAGCTCTGCCACGCCGCTCTCCCCTTGCCAAAACAGGGGAAGCTGCATGTAAAGCTGCGCTCCCTTCTGGTTCAGGAAATGGTTGGCGAGCTGCTGAAACTCGACGTTGTCATAAAGGCTGCTGCATAGGTTTAATAGCCGCTCTATTTGCACCCTGGCCGCAGGCTCGCGGCCGGTCAGGCCAGATAGCCTACTCGAGAGCATGTTGACGAGCCGCTTGAGGCTCGGTTTCAGCGTCTTCTGAAGCTGCCGCTTGAGAAGCATAAACGGTGTGCCAAGCAGAATCGCCCGGGCTATCGTTGCCTCGTGCATCAGCCCGAACATTTTTGCGAGCGAGGATAGCCTCTCTGCGATCGCCGCAGGATCGGGGCTCTCTTGAGGCCCGAGAAGGGCTAGTATCCGATCGATGAGCGAGAGCTCGCTTGACCGAAGTTCGCCTCCCGCACGCAGCGGAGCGGCCGCCTCTCTTAACAGGTCCGTAAGCTTTCCAATTGAGCCGTTTGATCGCCAGGCCTGGGCGAGTGTGCGCAAGAATTCGCCCTCTACCTTCGCGTGTTTAGACAGAAGACCGAGCCTTATCTCGCTGCCCAAGGTCTGGACTCTCGCGAGTATCTCCTCTTTCGGCGATAGCGCCACCTTGGGCCTAACTACGACGCTCGTTCCCTTGAACGAGACGATCGCACGCCCGTCCGGGAGAACTTTCAACACCTTGCCCTTCAGCACGTCTCCGACCTTCAGCGTCAACCGGGGATGCTGGACGTCCTGGTCCCTCGATAGAATCCGCATCTGGCCGACTATAAGCTGGTCTATCGCGCCAACGAGGCTCATAATGGCACATCCTCGCCTTCGGTATCGCTATCGTCACCGCTGTGGCCCAGGGGCGGCGTGGCGAGCGTGCCAACGACCACTGACTTCGCTCCCGCCTTCTTGAGCACTTTTGCGCACTCGTTAGCCGTGGCGCCACATGTAAATATGTCGTCAACCAAGAGGACGTTCGCTCCCTCGACAACTCTTCTCTGGGTGACCTTGAACGCGCCTTTCACATTCGCGATGCGCTTAGCGCGGGCAAGCGTGCTCTGGAACTCCGTCGCCCTGATCCTCGCGAGCACCTCGTATTGGACGGGAACGTTAATTGCTTTGCTCAAGTAATTGGCCAGAATCGCTGACTGGTTGAACTCGCGCTCCCGAAGCCGCGAGACGTGCAGCGGCACCGGGATTATCAGCTCGGCCCCCAATGCATTGCCGGGCCCGCCGTTTCTGAGACGGTCGGGGAGGTTGCTAGCAAAGAGGGGGCCGAGCGAGTCTTTAATGCTGAAGCGTCTTTGATACTTGAATGCCAGAATGGCGTTCCGTATCGCTCCCTCGTAGAGGAAGATCGAGAATGCTTGATCAAAATGCGGCCGTTCCTTAAGACATGTCTCACACACGAAGCAGCGAACGTCCTCGACCGCGCTCGGCTCAAAGGTTGGCCTGCCGCACTTTGCGCAGCACGCCTCGCCCAGGCGCTGAAAGAGCGAGGCGCACTCAGGACAGACCGGCGAGCTCGATGGGCTCTTGCCGCACAGAAGGCAGCTCGACCTGAACACGAGCTCAAACAGACCGTGGAAGGGGGCTGCGATCGCTCGTGAGATGCTGGGCCTGTTGCGCGTCGAGGGTGTCATTGCCTCAAGTCCCGGTCGATTTGCTCGATCTTCTCGGCCAAAAGTTCTCGAGGCATCGCCTTGTTGAAGTATCGAAGTGAAAGGATGAGGATGGCGAGGTCGTCGATGTATCCCAGGCCTGGGATGGCGAAGTCCGGAACCAGGTCGAGCGGGGAGACGAAGTAGATTATGGCTAGGAGAAGGACGAGTTTGGGCAGGATAGGCGCTCTTTTGTCCCAGAAAAGAGACCAATATAGCCTCGCGAAGTTGGGTAAATGAAACAGAAATGAGACTATATTCCCATAGTTGGGAATACCAGACTTGCGCAATCCGCTCATGTTCTTGGGAGACCTTTTCCACCAGACCATCCTGCAATCATACCTCAACGAAGATGTCAGCGACAAGGTCTGCGGGCAGTCGAGCGCCTCGTGTGATTTTAGGGTTGTGGATCACTACACTGATGGCCTCTCGGTTCCCCGCAGGGGGGCCACAATAGTAGCCGTAGTGCAACCTACGGCTATTCGTATTGTCCCCCTTGCGGGGAACTAAACGACAAGGAGTCCGTTGCGGCGACAGATTGCCATGGCGGACGCGGAGATCGACCGGCTAGTCTATGAGCTCTACGATCTGACGGAGGCGGAGAGCAGAATTGTGGAGGGGATTTGACACGGGGTCTGGTGTTTGGCTAGCTGAGGAACAATTGCAGCATGAGTTTATGGAGATTCAGGACATAAGCGTGGAGCCAGATTATGCACGAGAAGGCCCAGGGGCAATATATCG
>DATLAJ010000085.1 GCA_035527515.1 bacterium | reverse complement strand
TGCCAAAATCGCTCGGATATCGATGGATCGCCCCAGTTGATCGAGGGCTTTGCGGCGGCGCGGACGGGCAGGTATAGATAGACCAGAAGCCCCGCCAGGAGGAACAGTATCGCGGCGATTGCGACGCCCCTGCTGCGGAGGAGCCTGCCGATGCGCCGCGGGTGCGAAAGAAGCAGCGCAGCTGGGACGATGGCTAGGGTTATGTGGTTGCAAAGACCCAGCCCGAGAACGAAGAAGAACAGTGCCGTCGTTCTCCGAATAGAGCGTCCACCACTGGGAAGGATGAAGGATGAAGGATGAAGGATGAAGGCGGAGCTGCTATCGTTCTGCCTGGCCGGGGGTTCAGAGGCGGCCGACATCGGCCCCAGCACGCGAAACGCTAGCAGCATCAGAAGCGCCGCGAGCATCAAGTTCATGGTATAGACGGTTGACTGGGTCGCCTGGAGCCAGAACGTCTGCGAGAAGGCAAGTAACCCGGCCGCGACGAGCCCCGCGACAGCCCCGGCAAACTCGAAGCACAGAAGATAGACGATGACGAGCGCAGCGCTTGCACACGCGGCGGAAAAGACGTTCGCGCGGAAGCACGGATTGCCGATGGGAACCAGAAACGACCAGAGCTTCTGGCTCATCAGAAACAGCGGGTAGCCGGTCGGATGCGCCACGCCGAGTGTGTGGGATGCGGCGGCAAGCTCACCTCCATCGCTGAACCTGAACAGTGGGTTGGCGGTTTGAACAAAGAGCGCAAAGGCCGTGGCAAAGAGAAGCGCTGGAACCCAAAGGGCCGCAGCTTTTGCGCCGTTCGGCGCCGAGCTAATCGTCATTTCTTGCCTTCTTGTCATCGGCCACGCTTGCCTTCTCAGGTGGATTCGCCCTGCTCTGCCGCTCGCAACGCGGAGTTGCTAGGCTCTTACCGTCCGTAACAAACGTTATATCGCCACGCTGGTCTGTGCGATAGACCGTAGCCCCGGAATCCTTAAGCTTGTCCAGAACGACCTTGTGAGGCCGACCGTATTGGTTCGGTGTTCCCACTGAGATGACGGCGAATCGCGGCGCAACGGATTTCAGAAACGCCTCGGTCGTTGAGTCAGATGCACCGTGATGCCCTACCTTCAGGATGTCGCTCTTAAGCGGCGCCTCGTCGAATAGGAGCACCCCTTCGGCGATGTCATTTGCGTCGCCCATCATAAGGACTGCGACTTCCCTGTAACAGATGCGCACCACAATGCAGTCGGTGTGAATGCGTCTTGCGAGTCGTTTCGGATTGAGGAACTCAAGCCGCACGCCCGAAGGCAGCGTAACCACCATTTGCCCACACACCGTAACTAGGGTGCCGCTTAGCTTCGACTGCGCATCGTGGAACGCCGCGTATTCGGGACACTCAAACTGCATGCCCGAATCGAACAGCGTCTGCACCTTAAACTCACGCAGCACCTGTGCCAGCCCACCTATGTGGTCAGGATGAGGGTGGGTTGCGATGACGACGTCGAGCGAGTCGATTCCGTGGGCCTTCAAGAAGCTCGCGACCTTCTTGCCCCCCTCCTGAGTGCCGCCATCTATCAGGATGTGCTCGCCAGCGGGCGTCGTGACCAGGGCAGCGTCCGCCGTTCCAACGTCAAAGAACCTCACCGTCATCAGGCCGTCGGAAGCCCATCCGACCTGGACGAGCACGAGAAGAAGCAAAAAGATTCGCATGGTCTGCCGCACATCCATGGTATATGCCCAATTGTGTTGCTCAAGAAAAGTAGGCCCCACAAGGAGCTTCTGCCAGAACCTTAGCACTTCTCTTGTTCAGATGCCATACTGCCGTCAGACGCCCGAGGAACCAGATTGACCGTGTGGGTGGCCGCTTTTTTGGAGTGCGGCGGCTTGACGCCGCTTTCATTGGTGGTGGCTTGACACCACCCTCTGATAGATATCCATCTTGAACCTGGAAGCCGTCATCGAAACAACCACACCCTCCTTAACAGAGCGCAGGCCGCGTCGGGCCGCGGCGAGACAAAGCGGTGTCAAGCCACCGCACTCCAAAATCAGCCAACGGGTGCGACCCACGATTCAACCGCGGTCCCAATCATCACCTGCTAACAGCCGCTAAACATGTTCATCCTAGGAAATCTCCTGCCTCCAATCCAATTTTTGGGGATTCGGGATTCTGCTTGACTGTAAGAATACCTAAGGTATCCTAACGATTCTTGAGTCTGGTGTTATGAGCAGCCCTGTCTCGCTGGCATCCCGCGAGCGGTGTTGTTTTGGTGGGGATCAGTGCTTACTGTGGGGTTTTTTCTGGCAGTTATCCCTTTGGCCAAGCTTTGACAAAAGTGTTTGATTTAGGTATATTTTAACCGCAAGATGTATGGCTTTAAGGGATAAGTTTAGTGCAGTAATCGCGCTTTTAGTGGAGGTAAGTGGAAAATGAAGCGAAGATCGGTACTAATGGCTTGCAGAGGTATGACCCTGATTGAGGTGGTCATTGTGATCGCGATCATCGCGACGCTTGCGGCCGTTGCTATACCGTCAATCGTTACGACGTTGGACCTAAACGATCGTGTGGCCACAATGGAGAAGATGGACAACCTCGAGATAGCTCTCAACAATTATTATGAGGATGTGGGTGAGTATCCATCTGTCAACGACCTT
This sequence comes from bacterium, assembly GCA_035527515.1. Taxonomy (NCBI): domain Bacteria; species bacterium. The sequence continues at coordinate 35,612 of DATLAJ010000085.1, read as the reverse complement.
ACGGCCGATGGGAAACAGCTGGTTAACGACAAGAGCTGGAGCAGCATCGACTTTCTGGTTTACAACCCCTATCCGGAAAAGGGCACGAGTATAAAGGACACCGTCAGGCGCTATGGCTGGAATGGGCCCTATTTGACCGCATCGTTCCACAAGGATGACTACAAGAAGGATGCTTGGGGCAGGGCGATCTATTATCAGCCTCAGTATGGGCGGTCGCGAGCCGAGTCGGCTGACGGCCAGCAATACGCAGGGGCGGAGGGCTTGCCGGCAAACGCCGCTCTGCTTGCCAGCATGGGCAAGACGCCGGGCTGGGGCTTCAGGGATGCCTCAGGGTCCTATTCGGGCGGGCCGACTCTGGGGATGCTTACGTGGCGGGAGCTCTGCATGTTCATCCCATACAGCGAGCTCTTTGGCGGCAAATATGAGCACATCCTCAAGGATAACGTCATCAAGGTCATTAGCTGCGCAAGCATCGACCGGACAAAGGCGGAGGAAACCAAGAAACGCTTCGAGGAGGTCAGGACGGCTATCTGCGGCTCGCCCGAGGACCTCGAGGGCGGAGGCTGCATCGCGGGCTTCGCAGCGGACCTCGGATTGGCATTACCAAAGGGCGCCGCGGAGACCGTCAAGCCCGCTGTTCCGCTCAACCTTGACGATTTCAGAGATTTTGACAACCCCCTGCAACTGCTGATCATGCGATTTGTCGATCCGGGATCGAAGGACCTTTCCTATGGCGCGCCACGGGACGTTCCGCCGCCTTACAGGATGGGCGATTCTTCGAGGTTCAACGTCCAAAAGGGAAACGACCTTGGCTATTCCTGGATGGGCTGGCGAGGTCCCTATATGACCTCGGACTTTGGCAACTCCTACGTAAACGAAGACGATGACATGGTCATGACATACGATTGTTTCCTCGACGGATGGAAGGCTCCGCTCGCCATCCACAACGAGGGCGATGCCTACGCAGGCGCCGTTCTGGACCTCGGGTTCGGCAATAGAGATGAGGACCTGGACAACTACGCCTCTTTGGCCGGGCTTATCGCGTCCCCGGGCTCCAACCGGATATTCGACAGGATGACAGGGATGCTGCTGGACCCCAACCTCATGAGGGGTGGCAACCCCAGCGGGACGATCTCCTCTGAAGGCCAGGACGATGATGATGTGTTCGTCCCCCTGTATAAGCGCGACTTGTGGGCCAACATAGCCCCGAACGTGATCATCGAGGCGATGGATGAGCCCAGTACCATCAATACGCCAGTTGACATTGAAATGGCATACAACACCAAGACGCTCCCAAGCGTCCAAGACTATGTTTCCGGGATCGCGGTCATATACCCCGACCCCAAAGAGGCGCCCGGCTTCAATGTCGTAGAGCTGATGAGCAGTGGCTTCCCAATCCCGATAATGTCTCCGACCAACCAGCACATCTACAAGGACTCGTTCACACAGATTGAGACCAATCAGTTTATCCCTGTGGGTTACGCGTTCTTCTACATCAAGGTCGTGCATCATCGCGACATCGGAAGTCAGGACACCGGGTACTGCATGGCTTTGCAGCAGCGGCTCGGTTGGGAAGAGGTCGCGTGGACCGGCGTAACTCAGACCCAGATTTACGGCGAGCGAGTCTGTGTCAAGAATGGTATCTCGACTATCTCCTTGGAGTTCACTCTGCTGGGCGGCGGTTAATACTATTAGTTAGATGTAACCCCGATCATCTGGACGTTCTCAGCCGGGGAGCAGCTTAAAAGGCGGCTTCTCGGCTGTTTCTTTTTTTGCAGGCGACTTGCCCTTCCCCTGGCGCTCGGGGGCTGGAGCGCCCGCCATCGCTGAACGGGCACGAGCAGCTCGCCGGGAACTCGAAGACTGTTAATCCTCATCTTACCAGACAGGGCGCCTCAGACGGCCAGGATTACGAGGCACGCGGCAGCATTCCCATTTTCTTTCGGCCTGACGAGGCGCCCGGACATAGAAAATAAGGTTAAGTTGTCCACTGGTGTACTTAGCAGTGTCCGTGCCATATCGCTGACAATATCGTTCACAGGCATCTCGCTCCGCTCTAGGAAGCATATCCCGGCCAATCGGCCTGCTCTTAACATAAGCGGTTCGGTGGAATCTCCGGCCCGAAGTGGATCAGAATCGATCCACCTGCGGCTGTGTTACCCCGGGAGATAGACTAAATAGGGCTAGTTTAGAACGGGTCGATTATTGACCCACCGGGCTGTCTCATAGGCCGGGCGCCGTAGGGGCGCCGCGCTCAGCCGGGCCTGGCGGCTCAATGTGCCTGTAAAAGGACATCGACGTCGTGTAGGGGCGGTTCACGAACCGCCCTTGAGGCGCCCGATCGGATCAAACCAGGGCGATTCGTGAATCGCCACTACACAGGCAAAACAGGCTTATTGGACAGCCTCCTTCCCAGGGCCCTTGATATGCATTCCGTGGCGTAAGAGGGGAGTGAGATAATGGCCAGAAGGGCAATGGGCCGGCAGCCCAGGGGAATGAGCCACCGGCCAGTTCTCGGAAAGTTGGACCGGGTCTATCTATTCACTTGTATTACGGTTAGTCGAAACCGGCTGGCTCTCCATGAATTGCCAAGTAGCTTCCGAGACGTCGCTCAATAGCTCGAAACCAGGAGCATTGGGGTCCTGGCACGCGGCCAGCCAGGCGTACTCGCCGTAAGGCAAGGTTGCCTCGTCCAAGACAATGTCCAGTATTGGGAAGTCCTGGATTAGTTGGAGCGGCGAGAGAATAAGTGTCAGTCCGGTGGTGTTCATTGTGAACAGGTCTGGATACACAAAGAAGATCAATTGCTCGCTCGGCATTTTGAGCGCTGTATAGAGCGTTATTTCCAGGGGGTCCGTTACCCTGTTGAAAAGCGTCAGGAGAACCTGCATGCGGTCCCCAGGCACGTAGATGACTTTGTCAGGCCGAATAATAACCTCGGCTGGCTTGCCGGTAACTATCGGGCCGGACAGAATGAAGTCGAAGGGCATGCGTGTCCGTGCTCCATTCTCATCTGTGGCCAGGAAGTAGTAGCCGTGCAGGCCAAAATCGAGGACAGTGCTGAAGCTGTAAGTCCCATTGTCGGGCTCGCCATCTGCCAGTTGTAGCTCATACTCGCTGAGGTCAATCCCTACCGAGATGGCCGGCGGGAGTGACGCCTCGGCGTTTGTGTAGTGGACGGAGTAAGTGAAGGGGGTTGTTGGGGTGCCAGTGTCCGGTCCGACTGAGCCGTCCGTCAATATCGGGAAGCTTGGGGTGGTCAGCTCCGTAAGGCCCACCATAGACCCTACGACTATATCGCCGTTTGAGGCCTTCAGAACCGAACTAGTGTTGTCAATCAAAAGCCCGCTGTATTGCGAGGAGTACCTGACCGAGGTGTTGGTATTGATCGACACAAGCCCGTTAGATGACGCAATCCATACCGCTCCGTCCTCGGCCGGGAATATATCCCTGATCTCGTTCGAGAAGAGCATTGTGTTATGGATGCCATATACTTGCCACAGGACGCCGTCAGTGATGCCGACTCCGCTGTCCGTGCCGACCCAGACGTTGTCGTCCGCGCCTCGCGCGAGGCATAACACAGTGTTGCTCGGCAGCCCCTGGCTGGTATCGATATGCTTGACGGACCCGTGGTTCCAGATGAACAGGCCCTGGCCGTTCGAGCCGATATAGATGTCGCCGTTCTCCCTCGCTGTGATGCAGGAGAACTCGGCAAGCGCCATCATCTGGAGTGTCTGCCATTCGCCATTGATGAAATAGCAGACCTGGCCCGGGGTCTGCGACGTCCTCCCGAGCGGGCCCATCAGGCCTCCCCCTACAACTGCCCAAGGCGTCCCGTCCGGGCCAACGCAGATATCGACTACCGAGCCTGATGCGGGGAAGTTGCCAAGAGAGAACGAGTAGTTCTCAAAATCGGTCCTGTCGAAGTGGCTCACGCCTCCTGGGGTGGCGAGCCACAACGTGTTGTCAGTTGCGATGCTGATCGCCGAAACCATGTCCGAGAGCAGACCGCTGTTCGCAACGCTATAAACCGTAAAGCTGTCGCCGTCCTTGGCAAAGAGTCCACCACCCATCGTCCCCAGCCAAATGACCCCATCAGCATCTTCGGCGAGCCGCTGGACCAGACCCTTCAGCTCGGGATAGTTGGTGTGACTGTAGCCAGTCCAGACATCATCCTTGAATGCAGCGGACCCGGCAAATGTCCCAACCCAGAGCGCCTCGTCCGGCGCGATGTCCAGCGCCGTGATGTTGTTAGTTGGGATACCGGAGTTGCTCGTGTCCCAAACAACCCACTCGGAACCGTCATAAACAAAAACACCATTCGGGCAGCCGGCGTAAATTGTCCCATCGGGCGCGGCCGCGATCGCCTCTACTATATTGGTGGTCATCGGCGTGTTGCTGCTATCGAATACCTCCCAAACGACGCCGTCAAACGAGACAACTCCGCCATAGGTCGCCAGCCATGTCCTGCCATCGGGCGCAAAATCTATGTCACGAACGTTGCCGCCTCCTCCGGAGGGAAGGCCACTCGACATTTCAGTGTAGTCCGTCCAATTGGTTCCGTCGAACACGCGCAGTCCGCCCTCTGTCCCGATCCAAACGGTTCCTCCAGAGCCGACTTTGATAACGTTGTTGATGATGAGATAAGGTATTCCCATGAATGGATGCTTGGCCCAGACGGAGCCGTCATAAGAGTAAACGCCCTCGTCCGTTCCGACCCAGACAAGGCCGTCCTCGCCAACTGCAATCGCCCTAGCGTAGTCCGACTCCAGCGCGGAGTTCTCGGCATAGAATCTGTCAATAGTCCCGTCGGGGTGGATCGCCGCAACCCCCTTGGTCATGGCAACCCAGACCACGCCCTCCTGATCAACTGCTGCTCCGTTCCCACAAGAGCATGGAAGCCCTGTCGAGCTGGTATAGACCGTGAAATCACCTGTCTGAGGGTTCAGGTCAACAACGCCTCCCAGGGCAGGAATCCACACGTGTCCACCAGTGAACGCAAAGTCGCTGGCAGCCACAGGGCTGGAGTAGTTGAACCACTCTGCTGTTGCTGTCGCAAACGATCCGAAACACACGAAAGCGACTGACAAAACCACGAGCCTCATCAATTTCCCCACCGCAAATCCTCCTCACGAACATAAGTTAAATAGAAAACATCAACCCAGACCTATGCGAGACTAACACAATGGGCTATGCAGATCAATACTGGCCAGAAGACCGTCTTAATGAATGCCTCGGCCACCTGGCGCTGCCCGCATCTGACAAAATGCTGCCGACTGCGTGCCCCTGCCGTGCAGAGAAAGGGCGTTATGTTGCCACGGGCTGGTTTCACCATTATTCTGGGACAGGGTAGAATGATGGGGTGAGGCGCCTCCACCCGGCCCAGTTGGTAAAATCGTGACCTCACCCCATACATGGGTTTAACAGCTGCCAAAGCTGTCAATTTCGTCATCAGAGGAAACGTTTGAATATCTCTGCTGCCACAAAGAAGAGCGCGACTGCGAGCGCTAGGATGAAAGGAACAGCGAACGCAGCCAGCGGGCTCTCCATTCTGTCGCCGCGCCCTTGGAGCTCGAGCAGACCTTTCTTGCTGTTCATCCTTAATTCCTCCTGTCGAGCTTGGAATGCTCATCCACCCCATCTTGGTTAAAGACCCCGGTGAGCGTGAGGCAAATCAAGCTCAGGAGAGCCACAACCAGAAAGAGGTATCCTACGAGCTCCAGTTCCATCGCTGCTCATCTCCAAGATTCAGTTCGATAGAGCTCGAGGGGTTCTCGCCAAGTTCGAGCGTCATTCTTTGATCTCCAGATATGGCCACATATTGCTTTCGTTTCCTGCCCGATCAAAGGCCTTGAGCTCATAAAGGTATCTGCCAGTGGCGAAAACCTCGCTGCCAAGGAATATCTGATAGGTAAAGACGTTATCTTCGGGCGCTCCGTCTCCGTCCATGCCGTCATTGCGCAGACGCAGTCCCGTCGGGTAGCCGTCAACATATACCTCGACCGTCTCAACGTCATCAACGCCATCCAGATCGTCCACTAGCGCCTCGATCCTGACGACGCCCCCTGAGGTTGTCATGTAAGAATATGTGTAGCCGGCGGCGAGTATGAACGGGGGGGTCCCGTTGCGCATACTTGCCGATTTGTATGGCCGGGTTGGTGGGGACGAGACTGGCCTCATCGCGAACGTGCCGGCAGGCAGCTCAAGCGGTGTTCCCGTGCCCCGCACGAGGCCGCGCTTGGCTGCTTCATCTCCTCTTTCTACTGTCAGATATGGCCAGATGCCGCCGGTTTTGCCGGTGGTATCTTCTCCGACTATCCCAAGCTTGTAGTTACCTGGCGCAAGGCCGGCTGAAACTGTGTAGTCCGCCAAATACCATCTGCCTTTCAGATCAAAGTCAACTCCAGTGTCCCGGAGCGTTTCAGAGAAGCCTGAGGGCGTGTGATACACCACCACGTTCTTGATATCTGTTAAGGGGTCCATGAGCGCCACTGTCCGGAACTTACCGCCTTGGGATGAAGTGACGCTGCTGTATCCGAAGCCGGCCATGAGAATCGTGGGTCGCTTCCGATAGTCAACGGCTGTGAGGTGGTAAGGCTCGATCTTGCTGTTGAACCTCTTGTCCTCCGCAGAGACCTCGATCGTTACATCCTGGAACGGCGCGAGGATTTGACGTGGTGAGGCGGAGAGTTGGTAGCCTCCTGCGACATCGTCTGCGGTGGTGTGAACGAATTCATCGTTGACCGAGACGTATATGCTTGACTTGATGATTCCGACGCCCTCATCGATGAGCGCTATCATCACGCTGAAATCTTTGAGGGGCACGATCGAGTCCTTTGGCGGAAACGTCTCCGCAAGGTGAGGCGGAGTGATGTCTCCCCTGCCGAACCCGAAGTAGACTGGGACCCCCTCTGACGTCCCCAAGCAGAGGTCGCCTTCTATTGTTATGATGGGCGGGGTCTGCGTGTCATGGTTGACCGGGGCAGACCACCTGATGTTGCCATCTGCCCCGATCGCGGTGAGGGTAGGCAAGCCTTCCTGAAGGATGGGCCGCGTGAGTGCGTAGGTCATACCATCGCTCCCAATCACAGGGGCCGAGATGAAGGGGTCTCCTAAGGAGACTGACCAGAGGGGTTGACGTTGCCCAGTCTTGCTAAACGCTGTAACGCTTCCATTTGAAAGGACTACAATCATGTCAGGATAATAGGCTAGATATGCATCCTGCTCGGGCTTGGCCGCCGGTTCAGCCCAATTAAGCCCGGATGAGCAGAACGAATACAGAAGGCCATCGGAACCTATCAGGTAAACGTTCTCGCTCTCGTCGATAACTGGATAGCTCAGGCTCTCAACGGGAGCGGGTAGGTCCCAAAGGAGCACCCCGTCTCGTGATACAGCATACAAACAGCTATCTTTCAAGGAGCCCCGTGATCGCAAGGTTACCCCGTTAGTCGAGAAGTATATGATCCCAGAACGCGCTATCGACGGCATTGTGCACCGATCGAAAATGCCCGGCACGGTATAGTTCCACTCCTCTTCGCCATCAGTCGTGAGACAGAACAGCCGACCGTCTGACAAGAGAACGACTACCTTGAGTTCCAGAGGCACCACGTATATCTCGCCCTGAGTGCGGAAGCTCTTCTCCCAGGGCGCTGTATCGCTCTTTAACGCTGCCAGCCGGGCGTATCCATCATCCGTTGTCGAGATATATATCGTGCCATCATAACCAATCGCCATGTCCGTCGGCACCCAAGGTAGCTGAATGCGGGTGACCAGGTCACCCGCACGATACTTAGCGCTAAACCCGTAGAGGCAGCCGTCCTCCGATACCGTCTGGAGCACACCGTCTCGACCAAGCAACATCAGTGTGAGCGCCTCGTCGCTGAAAGGGAATAGAGGCATGTGCTCGTGCGCTTTGTTCAATGGGCCCGCGTATGGACTGCAAAAGGTCCTATCTGGACCCTGCCCAAACTGGGCCCATGGCACCGTGGCAACTGGCAGCTCCTGCGACCAAGCGCAAGATGGCCCCAACGCAACCAACGCTGTCAGCACTATTTGCAGAATCCTGTCGAACATTTCACGCCTTTCCAATTCGCTATACAATCTCGCTAATATACTAAGCACAATACGTGCCAATCCAGTAAAGTTCCTTGCATCATCTTACCTACTCAACGGTCTGAAGAGCTTCTTGAAGAATCACCCATCAGCATCAGACTATTCTAACATCTCCGCAAGGTGGATCAATTCTGATCCATCTCTCGCCCCGATTCAGTCCGCAATGGTCCTAGATTGATGCTCTGGACGTCGGTCTTGCGGCGTGGATCAATGTTTGACCCACTCCTGACCAGCGGCGCGCTGGGTCAATTCTTGACCATTCACCCTAGACATCGTTATTCACAGGAGCAATCAACCAACTATAGGGTCAAACCGAGGGTGATATACACGAAGACTCACGAGGTAATCTTCCCCTATGCGGTTAGCGTGGCTGCTTTACCGGGGAGCCTACAAAGGGCAAGGCCGGTGCGTTAGGGTCAAGCTGAGCAAAGCTGGTCAGAAGAGCGCCCGGCGAAGACCGGGTCAAAGCCCGCGAGCATGTCGGCCTCACTTGGGCTGGGAAGAGTAGGGCCTTGTGGCGATGGCTATACGGTCGAATCCAACCTCTTTGGCCACATCCATCACCCGAACTACTGCCCCGTGCTTTACGCTTTGGTCCGCCTTTATGACAAGAAGATTATGTTCATTGCGCTTCCGCTCCGCGGTCAGCGCCGGCGCCAGACCCTCCCAGTTGAGCTTCCGGTCGCCAACGAAAATCAGTCCGGTCGCCGTGAGCGTCACCCGCGTCATGTTGCCCGGGGTGGTCTCTGAGGTCCTCGACTGAGGCAGCTTTATGTTGATGCCGGGCTGTGAGACGAAGCTGGTGGAGATCATGAAAAAAATCAGCAGCAGCAGGACAACGTCGATGAGCTGCGTCAGGTTGATCTCAGGGCTCGACGGCCCCTTCGCGCCAAAGTCCAATCCAAAACCTCCTAATTAGCCACCGAGATTGTGCTTCGATGACCCAGCCGTGTCAACGGTCAAAATGTGCATTCGCTTAGCGTGCGGCGCCATGCCGACTGAGTCTAGAAAGCTACTGCTGTCTAGCCTAGTCGAGGACCCTTTCGATGACGAGCCTGTCGGCAAGCAGTTGTGCGAGCCTGTCTGCTCTTCTTCTCTTGAGGGTCTTGAGGAGCTTTGGAATCATCATCAAAAAAGCCCTTTGGAACCTGAACTTCCCGTTAAGCGTGTCCCTCACAAAGAACCAGAGAGTCCACAGAAAGTGCTGCCTTAGCATCCTTTTGTCGAGAATGTTCTTGTAGAAGAAGATGTAGCTGTTACGCGCCGTGATGAGTCGTATCCTCTTGCGGTCAGTCGTCTTGGTAATAGTGGCCCGGTGCTTGTGATACATGACCGCATCGGGCGCATAGACCACGGGCCATCCTCTCTTGTGCGCCCTGTAACAGATGTCAATGTCCTCCCAGTAGAGCGGGTAATATATCGGGTCGAAGCCCCCAAGCTCGAGAAACTTCTCCCTGTCGAACGCCGCCGCGCCTCCAGTCGCAAACAGTGTCAACCTCTGGCGGCTCTCGTCCCCGTTGACGTCCTGGATGCGGAAATGCCCCTGTTCAAACTTCGCCACACGCCGGCCCGCAAGGAATGAACGCCTGTCCCAGCCAAAGAGCTTCGCCGACGCTGCGAAAAGATTGTCGTAACGCTCGAAGCAGTGGCAGAGCCTCGTGATCGAGTCTGGCTCGACCGCGACGTCGTTGTTCAGAAGGACGATGATTGGGAAGTGAGCTATCATCGCACCGATGTTCGAGGCTCTCTGAAACCCTACGTTGGCCAGATTGGCCTGTATTCTCACTGAGGGGAAGTGCTCTGCCACGAATCGCGAGCTGCCGTCGGTTGAGCGATCATCGACCAGGATCACCTCGTCCAGTCCGCCGCGGCGCTTTACGGCCGCTAGCACAGACGGAAGGCATTCCTTTAGGAGATGCTTGCCGTTGTAGTTAGTGATGATGATCGAACAACGAGCGGCGTCCTTCTTGCTCATTTCAGATCATGTTGTCGTTATGGTGCAGGATCACCCTATAGCTGCGAGCCAACACGGCAGGAGGCGGACTAGCAGGCCAAATCTCACTCTGGCAGGTCGTAAAGGGGCTTGATGTTGCTCTCTTTTTGGATGACGAGGCAGCCCGCCATCAAGTCGTGAAGCGCCTGCTTTCGCTCCGTGAATCCAGCCATGAGGTAGCCCAGCAAGAGGATAAGAGCGGAGATGAGTTTTCCGAAGTGCCTCCCGGTGGCCTTGAGGAATGAGATTCTGTCCCCATCTAGATCGGTAACGATGCTCCCCACCGCGAGCTTGCCCAGCGTCGCCTGCAATGAAGAGCTCTCCATTATCGCGTAGTAAAGCCACCACACGAGAAGATTAAGCAAATCCATCAAAATGATGGAGGGCATGACCGCAGTTACCTGCTGCATTATTATTTCTTGGATCTCTTTTGGGTCGAGAGACTGTATCTTGTCAGGAGAGAATGAGGCCACAAAATCCGTGGAACAGGCAGGGATACCGAGCGCAAACATGACGATAACCATCGGGATAAGCAACACAAACGAGTCGATGATGAGCGCGACGAAACGGCGCCAGAAGCCTGCGTAGATCATTTTCTGTCCTGTTACTTAAGCAAGGTCTGATGACATCTCCCCATGACCGGGCTGAACCCGAGAACGGCCCGGTCACAACACATTACTACTCTTCGGATGCAGTGCCAGATTCTGAAAGGTTTCTCCATCAGACCAAATAAGACCTTATCAGGTTGAGAGCATTCAGTCTATTTATGTATGATATTGACATGGCAAATGCAAGACTTACCGCAATAGTTCCGACTTTTAACGAGGAATCAAACATCAAGGACTGCCTTGAGCGCTTGATGTTTGCTGACGAGATACTTGTCGTGGACGGCGAAAGCAGCGACAGGACGCTCGAGATCGCCCGCGGCTTCAATGCAAGAATCATCCAGAGGGAATATAGCTGCTCGGCGGCGCAGAAGAACTGGGCGATCCCACAGGCCAAATATGACTGGATACTGCTTTGCGATGCGGACGAACGCGTGACGGACGAGCTGAGGCGCGAGGTGGAGGGTGTGCTTGCCGGGCAGGCCGAATGTGTTGGCTACTCTATCCCGCGGGAGAACTTTTTTCTTGGAAAGCGCATCCGGCACTGCGGCTGGTCGCCCGAGCGGGACAGGAACGTGCGGCTTTTCATGCGGGACAGATGTAAGTATGAGGAGAAGGAGGTTCACGCGGACGTTATCTGCGACGGTTGCATAGGCCGGCTCAACGCCCCGCTGTTGCACAACAGCTATAGGACTTTCGAGCAGTATATTGCGAAGATGAACCGCTATACGACTTGGGCCGCGAAAGACCTCGTGGCCGCCGGAAGGCACGTGAGCGTCCTTGAGTTGATGTTCAGGCCGCCGATGACTTTCGTGAAGATGTTCTTTTTTCAGGCTGGGTTTCTCGATGGTCTGCACGGGCTCATACTCTGTTTAGCGTCGTCTTTTTATACTTTTGCAAAATATCTGAAGGCTTGGCTCTTGCTCCGGAGAGAAACCGATGCCGATGTTACTACCGCGGTCTGAACAGCGGGAAGGTCGTGTGAGGGCGGCTTGCATTGCACCCTCTAGTCATCGCCCGCACCCAAGAGTTTCTCCATGCCGAACCACCGTGCGACCTTGGCTGAAAAGATGAGAACGCTGTCGATTCTACAGGTGAACACGGCAGCAGGATTCGGAGGCGGCGAGCGTGTCTTCGCCGATCTCTGCTCTGCCCTCGCGTCTCGCGGGCACCGAGTGGGCGCAGTTGTGCGGAAAAGAGGGGAACTGGCGGGCGTGCTGAACGAGGCGGGCGTCGAGATTGTGATGGCCCGAAAGTACTGCGGCCCGTGCCTTCTTTCTGCAAGGCGGCTGGGGCGGACCATCGGTGCTGGCGGCTGGGAGCTGATCAACGCACACACGCCGCCGGACTACATGTTTGCTGCGCTAGTGAAGCGGCTGTCGCGGTCAAAGCCGAAGCTGGTGTTCACACGGCATATCCTGCTGCCTCTTGGCGCATCGCCGCTTCACAAGTGGATTCTAGGTTCTGCGGACGCAATCATCGCGGTCTCAGACGCGGTCAAGAGGGTGCTTTTGCAGCACCGTTTCGTTGATCCGGGCAAGGTGAGAGCGATCCTAAACGGTATCGACGCGGACAAGTTCGCCCCCCGAGGCTCAAGATCGCTCCGCAGTAGTCTTAACGTCGGCAAAGACGAGCGTCTAGTCGGCATTCTGGGGGAGGTCTCGCCCCACAAAGGACAGGAGCTCTTCGTCAAAGCTGCCCTCTTACTGCTCAAACAGGGCTACGAGGCGACGTTCGTCGTTGCGGGCCCCACCAAGCATAAGAACGTTCCGTATCGCGGGCATCTCCGCTCGATGGTTGAGAGCAGCGGCTATTCAGGCCAGATAAGCCTCGTTGACCGCGTCTTGGACATGCCGGACGCGATGCGTTCGCTTGATGTGATGGTTCTGGCGTCGGAGGCCGAGCCATTTGGCCTTGTTACGGTCGAGGCGATGGCTTGCGGCTGTGCCGTTGTGGCGACTGGGTCCGGCGCCTCGTGCGAGATCGTAACCGATGGTCGGGACGGTTTACTTGTGGAGCCAGGCTCTCCGGAAGGGATTGCGGACGCGGTCAGAGCCCTGCTTGACGACGATGAGATGCGAACACGGCTGGCCAGGGGTGCAAGGGAGACGGCCGTAAATAGATTCGCCTTACACAGGAGCGTTGACGAGGTCGAGCGGCTCTATCTTGCGCTCTGCAATCGGGGCTGACTGCCTCGATAAAATGACCGGAGCTTTCGCTACTCAGTCTTCTCAGGTTCTTTCTCGTCGTCCTGCTTCTCGGTCTTCTCGCCCTTGCCGGTCGAGCCGTCTTTGAACTCTTTGATCCCCTTGCCAAGCGCCTTTCCGATCCCTGGCAGCTTCCCCACACCGAAGATAATCAGCACGATAACGAGAATGACGATCAGCTCAGTCGGCCCCGGCGTCCACATCGCTTCTCTCCATTAGGTTAATCCTTCTGCAACGCTTAGTCATAAACTATCACGGCAAGCTGCGATTCGTCAATATTTTGGGTGAGATGAGCCGTCCAACTCAAATTTTTGTATGAAGAGCCAAATAAGAGGGAGTTCGGGCATGAGGCCTACCCGAAGAATCGGTCGAGCGCCTCGATGTCGTGGGTGATGGGGCAGGGTGGCAAGCTCTCAAGGAACTTGCGGCCGTAGGATTTCAGCAGAATCCTCTTATCAAGTATCGAGAGCACACCTCGGTCGGTCTTAGTCCTTATCAGGCGGCCAAAGCCCTGTTTGAGGGCGATTATCGCCTGCGGGACCTGAAGCTCATAGAACGGATTGCCATTTTCGGACCGTATCCGCTCGATGCGCGCCTCAATAATTGGGTCGCTCGGAACGGCAAAAGGAAGCTTGTCGATTATGACACAGCTCAGCGCCTCTCCCTGCACGTCAACGCCCTGCCAGAAGCTCGCGGTTGCGAAGAGGACAGAGCTGACGTCTCGGCGGAACTCTTTGAGCAACGCCGCGTTCGGCATCTCGCCCTGTAGGAAGCATCGCTGGTCGATCTTGCCGCTGACAAGCTCGTGCAGCGCGTTCATATTGGCAATACTGGTGCACAGAATGAAAGCTTTTCCCTTGGTCCTCTTGAGTATCTTGACAATCTCCGCTGCGGCCATGCTGACGAATCGAGGGTCGTCGGGCAGCGGCAGGTGTTGAGGGATGAACAGAAGCGTCTGCCTCTTGTAGTCGAAGCAGGGCTTGAGCATCAGCTCCAGAGGCTCCGGCGTGCCGAGGCGGCTCTTGATGTATTTGAAGGAGCGTTCCGACGAGAGCGTTGCAGAGGTAAGCACCACTGTCGGGACCTTCCCGAATACATGTTCTGCAAACGTATCTGCCAGACAGATCGGTGTCGCCTTGAGCTGGACGTGTCCATCCCTTGCTTCTGCCCAGTGGACGAGCTCTTGGTTCTCGAGGTCGGAAACGTCGCGGACAGAATTCGCCATCTCTTGGCATCGCTCCGAAATCGGACCAAAGACATCGAGCCCGTCCGAGGCCGCATCGGAGAGGAGTCTGGATAACCTCTTTAGCTGTCTGCAAAGCTCATCTCGACCATCTAGAACACGCGCATCGAACATATCCATGGTCAGCTTGAAGGCGCCGTCGCGCCGAGCGGCAAAATGCGCGAAGAACTCGCTGCTAGTTTTTTGAACCTTAATAAGAGCAGAGGCGAGGCCCTTGATCTCAATTTTCTCGAGTTCGATCTGCCGACTGATTCGGTTCACGAGGTCGTTGACCTGCCCAAGCCCAACTGAGGCGCCCAAGAACTGCGAGGCGACATCTTCAATGTCGTGCGCCTCGTCGAAAACGAGGAGCTTGCGCTCGGGCAGCATCGAGGTGTCCGAGCTCAATTGAAGTGCAAGATTGGCGAAGAAGAGGTAGTGATTGATGACGACTATGCCGGCCTTGTCCGCGGCCTCGCGGGCTTTAGAAACGAAGCACTCGTTGGAGAACTCGCACTTCTGGCCGGTGCAGAGGTCACGCTGAGAGCAGATGTCATGCCATAGGGCCAGCCTGTCGGGCAGCTGGTGCAGCTCCGCGCGGTCGCCGGTCGCGGTGCGGCTCGCCCAGTTTTGTATCTTGCGGAAATACTTGATCTCGTGAGGAAATACAAACAACGGCCGGGCGCTGAAGTCCTTGAGCCTCTTGAGGCAGAGGTAGTTAGCTCTTCCCTTCAAGCAGACTGCGGTAAAACGAGTTCCCGAAGCCTTCCGGAGCAGCGGCAGGTCGTGGTTGAGCAGCTGTTCCTGAAGCGTTTTGGTCTTGGTGGATATGATCGTTTTCTTACCGCACGCGATTACGGGGACGAGGTAGGCGAGGCTCTTACCTATTCCGGTGCCCGCCTCGACGATTAGGTGGCGTTTGGTTTGGATCGCTTCCCACACCAGTCGAGCCATTTGCGCTTGGTCAGGGCGTTGCTCGAAGTTAGCAATGGTCCTGGCAAGGGGACCGTTAGCGCCAAAAATCAAGGCCACATCAGCCATCTCCGCCTCCGCTACCAACTACGCTGAAGCTACGTCGGTCAAGAAAGCTATGGCGGACAAGCTCTATCCGAGGCCCTTGATCCGGTAGGTCTTGCTCTTGACCTCGGTAATCCGAACCGCGAAGTTGGATTCGACCACAACGACCTCACCTCTGGCGATGACGAGGTCCTCGTTCACAACAAGGTCCACAGGAGTATCGACGGCCTTGTTGAGCTCGATAATCGAGCCGGTGCCCAGCTGAAGGATGTCTCTTATATACATCTGCGTCTCGCCGAACCTGACATGGATGGGGATCTCCATGCTCATGATGACCTTGAGCCGCTCGTCCGTCTCCAATTCGGCCTCAGGGGGAGCGGGCGCCTCGGGGGCTGATTCGGCCTCTGACGCCTGTGCTTCAGCAGTTATTTCGTCGCTGAAAGGCTCCGGGGGCGACTCCGCTGCTGCCGCCAGCTGTTCAACAGAGTCCGCGGAATAAATGAAGAGAACGGCGCCATCCAGCTTGTCAGGCGCCGAGACATTCAGCTCTGCGCAGAATGACTCGCCCTGGGGAACGAGCTCCGCAAGGTCTTGGGATTCCTTGTCAAACAGTCCCAAGGCGCCGGTGCTGACCGTGCCACCTGCAACCTCAGATAAGATTAGGTTCACCTTACCGTATATCTGGTTGGCGAGCTCAAGGAACGCGTCCAGTGATTCGGCAGAAGGTTCCTCTTTCTCGCCCTCCACTGGCGTGCTCGGGATAAGCTCAATGAAAGCCCTAGCAGTGTCGCTCTTGGCAACAAAGAAGGATGCGCCGCCTATCCCTTTCGTAAACGTTGCATGCACGATGCAGACCTGCGTCGGGTCGATCGCCGCGACAAGGTCGTCCCTAGAGAAGGAGCCCATCCTCGGCTCCGAGACATCGGTCTCTGCGTCGAGAATCTGGCCGATCGTCTCCTTGAGCAAATCGGGCAGCTTCTTGAAAATACCGGCCACAATGCTGAACTCAGCGCCAAGCTCGCCTGCCGGGGTCAGCGGGACCGTTACGAAAGGAGTGTCTTGTGCTGTCTCAGGTTCTGTCCCAGTCATTGTTCATCCCTTGTGGCTACGCACTTACTTTGAAAACGTTGCACGACCTGCTGTCGATCATCTGACTCCTCGTTGATATGTTACGTTACTTCTCCGACTCAGGCTGCTGGCCTGCTGCGCCGTCTGGTTGCTTCGCTTCTACAGATTGACCGAGCGGCGAGATTGGCCTCTCAATCCTGGAGAGAACCTTGATCGCTGCTCTACGGTCGTGTTCCCCTATCGAGGCGCGGAACTTCGGCACGCCGCCAACACGAACAGTTAATGGGGTGCTTGTGCGGCCCTCAAGGACCACAACATCGCCCTTCTCAAGATCGACTATGTCTTGAACCGCGAGCCTGCTCTCGCCCAAGAACACGGAGACCGGCAGCGGGACCTCGTTCAGCAACTCGTTGATCCAGAGGCCAACCTTCTCCGGCCGGCTTGAAACGGAGACAGAATACCAATCCTGAGTGAATCGATTCATGACAGGTTCGAGCATTCTCGACGGTATGCACAGGTTCATCATTCCCGAAAGTTCGGCTATTTTGATCTCGAATGTTACAAGCACAACTGGTTCGTTCGGAGCCGCTATCTGCATCAACTGCGGAGTCGTCTCTCTCTCGACAATTGCTATCTCAATGTTCATGGCCTGCGACCAGGCGTCCTGGAGGTCTTTGAGTGACTGCTTAATCATTCCCTCTATTATACCGAACTCGATGTCCGTGATCTCACGGACCTCGGCCAGCGGCTGCCCTGGCCCACCTAAAAGCTTGTCAATAACGGGGAATACGACCGAGGGGTTGATCTCCAGCGCCGCATTGCCCTCAAGAGGCCGCATGCTCAGTATATTGAGGCAAGTTGGGTCGGGCAGGGACATTAAGAACTCGAAATAAGTGAACTGGTCAACGGAGAGCAGATTGACGTCTGACATCGTCCTGAGATACGCAGAGAATGATGCCGAACAGCTCCTTGCAAACCTGTCGTGTATGAGGTGCAGGGAGCGGATGTTGTCCTTAGACAGGCGGTCAGGGCGTTTGAAATCGTAAAGCTGGGCCTTCTTGCCCAGCATCATCGCTGCGCCCTTCGGGCCGCCGGGTGCCCTTTCAGACTCTTCCGGCATCTGCGTTAGCAGCGCGTCTATCTCTTCTTGCGACAGTAACCGAGGCATGATCGCGTGTCCCTATGTTCCTTGCTCTTGCACCACCCAATACTATGCAGGAGAGGCTTGGTTCTGGTCAACAGTCGTATTGGGCGATGCGGCCTGTTTGTCCCCGGCCTTCTTCTCTTCGGCCTCTTTCTCACGCTCATTGACCAATTGCCGCTTGTGGGCGGTCCGAAGATGCCAGTTTATGGCAAAAGCGCAGGACCATCCCAGAAACCAGAAGACGAGCACTGACGTTGCCAAAGAGCGCACAGTATCAATGAGGTCCATTTGCTGTGATACTGAGAACGCCAGCACGATGGCCCCGGCGACAGCCGAAAGAAGCGCACCCATCTTGCCCTGAGCCAGCTTAACCGGTCCCTTTGCATCCGGCTTCACTGCGCGCTTCTCGGAGCCAGTTACGGGGCCGTTGACCTGAGAATCTTTCACGATGCGCCTGTGCCGATCATGCGGCTGAAGAAGCCCGAGATACCGCCACTGAGCCGATTGTCTCCATTATCCACTCGATCGAGTGTCCTGGCCAACTTTCGTATCGCGATGCTGAAAGGAGAGTTGGGAAACTCAGTCAGACTGGGCCTGCGCATCTTGACAGCGTCCTTGAGTCGCGCATCGAGCGGAATCGAGCCGGCGTAAATCAGATTCTTGCTCAAGAATCTCTCCGAAACGTTCTGAAGGTTGTTGAAAACCGTCAAGCCTTGCTGGTCAGAGGCGACACAGTTGGCTACAATATATATATCCGCATCAGGTCGGTCGGCGACGAGCGTCTTTATGACTGCGTATGCGTCAAGGACCGCGGTCGGTTCGGGCTGGGCCACAATGATAATCTCGTCCGCCGACAGGAGGATGCCGGCGACCCCGGCTGCAATGCCGGCCGCCGTGTCGATGAAGAACATATCAGCGTGCTCGTCATAGCCTAAAACCTCGTCTAGAAGGCTTGTTACTTGAGACTGAGTGAGGTTCGCCAGGGAGCGTATTCCAGAGCCGGCCGGGATCAGCCTCAGCCCCTCCGGGCCCTCAACAATCACATCTGCAATGCTCGACTTGCCCGAAACCACGTCCCGAATGTCTTGCTCGGCGCGAACCCCCAGAACAACGTCGAGGTTCGCCAACCCAAAGTCCGCGTCGAGCAGCATCACTCGCTTGCCATCCATAGCGAATGACAGGGCAAGATTCGCTGTAATGACAGTCTTGCCAACCCCGCCCTTTCCGCTCGTTATTGCCACCACTCTTGCTCTGGCACGACGCGAGCTCTCTTGCAGAGCCAGCTTGGCAAGGGGCCCAAGTTCGGAGCCACTGTCAAGCGCAGACTTGCGGCGTTCGTGGGCCACCATCTGCCGCAATCTCAAGGCCTGATCGCTCATCATCCGTTGCCCTTGCGTACGGAGCGGGTCTGCCTCTTGGTGAGGCTGTTCATCAAGACCAACTCCACTGTTCGACCCGCATCGGCCACCTCAATATCGTCAGGGACATTCTGCCCCGTCGTGAGGTAGCTCACGGGCTTGTGCGTCCACAAGACCTCGTTGAATATCCCACCGAAGGTGTTGCACTCATCGAGCTTGGTAAACAGCACGTAATCGATCGCAAGCTTCCCAAACTCTCGGGTTATCTCTACCAAATCACGATTCTTCGTGGCGCAGCTCAAAAGAAGATGCAACTCACAATATATATCGTCTCGGCCGCCGACGAAGTTTACCAGCTCTGCCATCTTGACCCTGTCCTTCTGGCTCCTGCCGCCAGTGTCAACGAGCACGAGGTCCATGTCCCTGTATTCCCCTATGAACTTCTGCATCTGCTCCGGCGTGTTGGCAACTTTGAGCGGCAGCTCGAGGATGTTCGCATAGGTCCTCAGCTGCTCGACTGCCCCGATTCTGAAGGTGTCTATGGTCAACAGGCCGACCTTCTTCTTCTCAAACATCGAGTACCGGGCGGCGATCTTGGCGAGCGTGGTTGTCTTACCGACTCCAGTTGGGCCGACTAGCAAGACGGTTTTTGGTCCTGATTCCATCAGCTCGATCGGCCCCGATGTCAACATCTGGCGCTTCATTACATCGAAGAGAACCTTCAGCGATTCTTTCTCGCCAATTGCCGAGCAGTTGGCGAGCTCCCTTGATGCGATCGCTATCACTTGTGCGGCCAACCTGCGGTCAATATCGGAACGCGTCAGCCGGCGAAAGAGCGCGCTAAGGATGGGGCCGTAATTCTTGACAGTCTCATCGGCCCACTGGTCCGTTGCCAACTCAACCAGATCTCTCATCTCCGATAGATCCTCTCTCATCGACTCGAGAGACCCGTTCGGCTGCTTCGTCCTGAAAGAGATAAGCTCGGTCTTCAGCTGATCGACCTGACTCTGTAGCGAGGCGATCATATCACCCTTGCGGTCCGATGCAGCCGGCTCCATGTTGGGCTTCGTAGCCTTAACCTCGACAACGTCGGAGGCTGCGCTCACCTCGATAAGCGTCCTCAATTGCCCGAACTTGTCCTTTTTCTTGATGCGCCGGGTCGAGAGAACGAAGGCGTTTGGCCCGAGGTCCTCACGGATGTTCCTGAGTGCGGTGGCCATGTTCTCTGCCTCATATCGCCTGACGCGCAAGTTCTTGCTCCCCTACTGCAAAGAGATAACACCAAGAGATTGTATCTTGAGATCGTTAGGTATCTCGTTGTGGGATAACACTACAACATTAGGTATGAAACGCTCAATAAGATACCGCAGGTGTCGCCTGATGCTCGCCGAACACAACACGACAGGAATGGATTCGCTCTGGACAGATTCGATGGTCGCGCGAACCTTCCCAACAAGCTGCTCAGCCATAGTCGGCTCGAGCGCAAGGTAAGACCTCTGGTCGGTCGTCTGGACGGAGTTGCTTATTAGCTGCTCCACATCCGGTGACACGGCAAATACGAGCAATTCACCCTCGGGCGTGCGATATTGCATGCAGATCATTCTGCCAAGCTTCATCCTCACAAGCTCTACGATCATGACAGGGTCTCTCGTCATGGTGATTGCGTCGGCCACGGCCTCAAGAATGGAGACCCTGTCGCGAATCGAGACCCGCTCACTCAAAAGCCCCTTGAGAACTTTCGATAGAAGACCTAGCCCCATGTTGCTCGCGCCCAGCTCCTCGACCAGCTTGGGATGCGTCTCGGAGACCTGATCGAGCATGTTCTGAACGTCTTGGCGAGTCAAAAGCTCGTCCGCGTGCGTCTTGATTATCTCAGAGATGTGCGTCGCGATAATGGTGGAAGGATCAACCACCGTATAACCCGCCAAAAGCGCACGCTCTCGCTGCTCCTCCGATATCCAAAGCGCTGGAAGTCCGAACGTCGGCTCGATGGTATCCATCCCCTCAACCTCCTCAACCACGTTGCCCGGGTTCATAGCCAGATAGTGCTCGAGAAGCACCTTCGACCCGCCAACCCCGCTCCCCCTCAGAAGTATCTTGTATTCGTTCGGGCCGAGCTCCAGGTTGTCCCTGATCCTGACCGGAGGCACGATCAGGCCCAGTTCCAGCGCAAACTGCCTGCGAATGGCCTTGATCCGGGACAAGAGATCGCCTCCCTGAGATTCGTCAACCAGGCGGATCAGCCCGTATCCGACCTCGAGCTCCAGCGGGTCCAGTCGCATGAGCGTCTCGATGCGTTCAGGTGGTTTTGCCTCGGGCGGCCTCTTTTCGATGCGATTTGCCTCGAGCGATTTCTGCTTGTATGTGATATAGGCCAGAGCTCCTGCCAAGAGGCCAAACGTGGCGAACGGGATGCCTGGCAGGCCAGGAACTAGAGAGAAGCCCAGAAGCGTAGCAGAGGAAATAGCCCAGGGTCTGTGGTCATACAGAATCTGGCTCGTGATCTCCTCGCCTAGATTGGACTTGGCGGAGGCCCTAGTCGATATTATGCCGCCTGCAAGCGAGATGAACAGCGCCGGGATCGCACTGACCAGGCCGTCGCCCACCGTCAGAATAGTATAGTTCTGAGCAGCCCAGCCAATCGCCTTCCCCTTGAACGCCACCCCGATGATCAGCCCCGCAATGATGTCGGTGAGGGTGATCAGAAGCGACGCCAGAGCGTCCCTGGCCGTGAACCGAATGGCGCCGTCCATGGCGCCGTAAAACTCCGATTCTTGCACCAGCTCCTGCCTCCGCGTCTTGGCCTCCTTCTCATCGATGATGCCGGCTGAAAGGTCTGCATCGATGCTCATCTGCTTGCCGGGCAACGCGTCGAGCGTGAACCTGGCCGTAACCTCAGAGGTCCTCACCGCGCCGTGGTTGATCACGACGAACTGGACTGCAATTATGATAAGAAACAGGACTATCCCGACCTGAAAGCCACCCTGAGCAACAAACTGACCAAAGGCCTTTATGACCTGGCCAGCCGCAGCCTCCCCTGTGTCCCCGTGAGTGAGAATCAGCCTCGTCGAGGCGATGTTCAGCGACAGGCGAAAGAAGGATGACAGCAAAAGGATCGACGGAAAGACCGAGAAACTGGTTGGATTCTCGACGTACATCGACACGAGCAGAATCGTGATCGAAAGGGTGATATTGAGCGTGATCAGCAGGTCCATAATTGGAGTCGGCAGCGGAATAATGATAACGATGAGCCCAATTATGACGCCAAGCGGCAAGACCAGGTGGCTGTGCCTCTTAACGATTGTGGTGTAGTATCTGCCAATCAGCGATTCTAAGAACTGCAAGACGCCCTTTTGCTCCTAATCTGAACTCCTCGTCTCACGCCGTTTATGAGGCGCGTGCAGCGGCCTGTGCTCCGCCGAGCGCTTCTTTGGTCCTGTTTTTCAGCCTATAAACGTAAGCAAGCACCTCTGCGACAGCCTTGTAAAGAGATTCAGGGATGACCTCGCCAATCTCGACACTATTGAACAGGACCTGTGCCAAAGGCTTATTCTCCACGACCGGGACGTCATGCTCCGCCGCAATTGATATAATCCTTCTCGCAATAGCGCCTGCACCCTTGGCGACCAGAACCGGCGCCGGCACGCCCGCCCCCACGTAGCTGAGCGCGACCGCGATCCTCGTTGGGTTAGTAATCACAACGTCCGCCTTGGGCACATCGCTAATCATTCGGCGTCGCGCCATCTCGTATTGCTTCTGCCTGATGCGCCTCTTGATCAGCGGGTCGCCTTCGGTCTCCTTGAACTCATCCTTGACCTCTTTCTTTGTCATCTTGAGGCTTTTCTTGTGTTCGTGCTTGCGGTAGAAGAAGTCGAAGATAGCGAGGATCATCAGGAATATGAAGATGCGAAACAGAAGCGTGAATGCAAGCTGGCCGAAGTAGATGACTATGCCCGGCACGGACTGGTTAAAGACGCCAGGGATTCTGGAGAGCTCTGGCTTGATTGTTATGTAGCCGATCAGCGCTACGATGATGATTTTCAGCGAGCTCGTGGCTGTTTCGGCGAGCGCTTTTATGGAGCCAAACACCCTCTTCAGGCCGCTTATCGGGTTAAGCCTCGTGAGCTTTGGCTCGAGGGGCTTAGTGGTCAAGATGAACCCGCCCTGAGCGAGATTCGCAAGCGTCACGATTACAACAATGCAGAACATGAAGGGCAGAACGGCTTTGGCGAATGCCAAGACCACACCTCTTGAGAGCAACTGCATGGTCGAGAGCGTGAACTCGCCCGGCGTTGCCGCCGACAGAAGGCCGGACTTGATATTCCCCAAAACCACTGAGAGAAAGCTGCTGCCCATCGCCCAGAAATACATGAGCGCACCGCCGAGAACGAGAGCAGAGGCAAGCTCTTTGCTCCTCGCAACCTGACCCTTCTCCTTCGCCTTTTTCAGACGCCTAGGAGTTGCTTCCTCAGTCTTTTCGTCCTTTGGAGTGGACAAAATCTACCCCCCAAACAACGAGAGCGCCGCCGCGAGATCGGCATGCATTATGTCGAGGAGCTTGACGACCTCGTCCGCGAAATAAATCATTGAGACTCCTACAACGAGCAGGCCAACTCCGATCTTCAGGGGAAACCCAACGATGAGGATGTTGATCTGCGGCACTGTCCTTGCGATCACCCCCATCAGAATCGTAACCATCAGGAGAATGACCATCCCAGGCGCCGCAATCTTCATCGCAGCAACGAACAGCCCCTGCATGATGTTGACGCCCATCAGGCCCACGTTTCTCGGCACAACAACGGCGAACGGGCGCACCACCTGAAAACTCTCCGCCAGCCCCTCAAGCACCCAGTGATGCGCATTGATAGTAACGAAGATGAGCACCGCGAGCAGGTTCTGAAAGAGCGTGATCACGGATATCTGCGACCCGGATTGCGGATCAAAAACCCTCGCCATCGTCAAACCCATCTGCGTTGCAACCACCTCTGCCCCTAACTCTACCGCCGTGAGAGCAGCTCGCGCAACGAAGCCAAGCACAATACCAACCGCAAGCTCTCCCACGAAACCAATCGAAAGCCAAATAAGACCCTTCGGCACCACCACCGAACCAACAGGAACAACAGGGAACAGAAGCAGGGCAATCAGTATCGAAAGCCCGATCTTCACCGACCGGTGAACGGTCGCCCCTCCCAAGACCGGCGCCACAGCGATTACGCCCGCCGTTCGGAACAGCACCAGAAAGAAAATCTGGACTTCCCTCAGGCTGAAACCAAGAAGCTCCATTCGCTCAGGTCATCTCCGGCCAAACCGCCATAAGCTCATCCATGCCAGTTATAGATTTGATCTTGCCCTGCAACAATCGCTCAGGCGGCCATACTCTTGAACTCTACCTGACATAAACGGGGAAGTTTGTGAACAGCTCGGTCGTAAATGAGATCAGAGTTCCCATGATCCAGGGCAGCACGAACAAGAGCGTGACCATTACCGCGATTATCTTGGGGATGAACGTCAGGCTCATATCCTGTATCGAGGTTACTGCCTGAAAAATCGAGACCAAAACGCCTACCAAAAGCCCCGCAGACAGAAGAGGCAGCGCGACCAAAAGGGCAGTCTTAATCGCCTTATAAGCGAACCCAGTAATAAAAGTCAGCGTCATGACTCTCTCCCAAGTAAGCAAACTATGTCAGCAGCACAAGCCTAGCAACTTTATGTTCGCAGCAGCATGCACGAAAGTCAAGGTTCGCGGTCTGACGGACGCAGGATAACCAGTGATGGAGGTTTTGCTGTGTTGGGCAAACTGGATCGGCGGCTTGGCCTTGCGACAGCAATCTGCAACTCCCCGCAAAGGGAACGCACTGTCCAGAGTAACTCGATGCCTCAATTCAACTTGTGGAATACAGGCGGCAGCGCTCTCTAGTGACCCGGGAATTGCCACGCAAATAAACGGGCCATCCACTCATAGGCTCGGGACTTGGGTCGGACTATCTGGGCGCATTCTGTGCAGCACCCTGGTTAGGCGAGGTATCAGAAGAGACTGTATCAGAAGGCCTAACAGGACAACGTAGAACGGGTCTGTCTGGAATCTGAAGCGAGCCTGTTCTCCTGATTCAAACGCATTGCCAACAAATGCTACGTACGCTATGTTAAGGCATAAGAATAGTATCACAATCCGTTGTCTTCTATCAATCGGAAACCGAGCCGAGCTCTTTCTCAGCGAAAGGGCTAGTCCACCGATAAACAGAATGGGAAGCCCCAGAAACAAAAAGAGATGCACGCGATACTGTGGGACAACGCCAAACGGACGTATGCCTGTCCTTGACATGTCAGCGGGTATTCTGGCATAGAACACCACCTGGAACGCATTAGTATAATCCCGCATTCTGTTATACTCTGCTTCCATAGGAAACATAATCCCACACGGGGAGAGATAATGCAGGCAGGACCTTGTCAGTCCCTTAAGCAAAGCCCTGGGGCGCTGTCGCGACAGAGTCAAGTAGTCCTTGAAGTACTGTTTTGAGATCCCCACGTAGGCAAGGTGATTGTAGTTTGCTGCGCCGCTGGATTTCTCGGTCTGCGTCAACACTGGGATGTGCCTATAATCGGTAGTCTTCCGGTATTTCTCAGGATAACAATTTACAGGCGAGAACCTTGTGATAAGCGCCAATTCAGAGAGCGTGCCCTCCCGCACAAGCTGTTCCCGCTCGCTCGGTGGGACATAATCGGCCACAACGGCCCAAGCGTTCATTCCCAGCCATGAGCTAGTCGCGAACACATTGAATAGAATCAGGTTCTTGACGTGAAGAGCCACAATCAGAAGGCCCGGCAACGCGGCCGCAAGCAGAAGCTTTCTCCGGTCGGCCCAGTTGAGCGCGAGCAAGACAACAAGTATTAGAACAAAGTAGGACAGATGATACAGGGACCGAATGCCTGACAGTAGAAACAAACAGAAGAAGAAGGCAACGGCCGTTCGGACGTTCTTCTCTACAAGGAATCTGTCCAGCAATAACGCGGAGATCAGTAGCAACAACGCGAGGATTAGAGGATAATTGAAGTCATTCTGATGCATAAGGTTCGTCGGACTGACGATGAACATTGTACTCAGAACGAACGCAAGCCATTTCCCTACTCCCAGCCTCACCTGCAGAGTGAAGAGAGAGCAGTAAAGAATCAGACCACAGATCGCGTAAATGGCGTGAAATGCGAGCCTGGGGTACCCAGAGGATAGCTTCAGGGCGAGTCCCAAGAACAAATTGAACAGAGGTGGCTGACTGTGCATGTAAAACACGCTCTCAAGCAGCCTGTGCCTCAGAAGCTCAGTATCTAAGAACTGTGATGCGCCGTAAGGAAGTGCGTCACTGAAACGCATTCCCAACAGATGGAATATCACCTGGATAAACACAAAGATGATAGCCAGCCACAGCAGCGGTCGGCTGGTTTTTGACTTCATCAAGCCAGAGAATAAGGTCTTCATAATCCGACTTTGAGGGGGCTCCCAACTGTGTTACATTGCCCTCAGCTATGCGGTCCAGATTAGGTTAGACACTAGAGAGGCAATGTCAACAGCTTTCCACGCGGAGTTTCTCCTCACCGTCAGGCGGAGTATTCGACATTGGGGAAACTCCTGGTAGCAACCATACCCCAGAAGAACTATGTTGAGGCGACGCGCTTGGTGACAAACCTCGTGGCAGAGACTTGGCGTCCCTTCGTGTTTTTCGTAGGCCGTCTGTTCGGTTGGAGTATGCGCCATTTTAATCTGTGGAATCTGTGGACCCTTTCCTATGTCGGCAAGGCCAAGCCGCCGCAATCCAACCGGAAACTAGTCGAGCGCCTCTCAATGTGATTATTGGGAAAGCAGAATCTGCTTGACAGAACATGCGCGATGTTATGTGATTTGGGGGCGCCGAACCCATAATTTGTACTGGGCGCTTCGCCGACGCCAACCCTTGCCGGTCGGCGCACCGGGGAAACTTGGAGCCCGTGCACTCGATCATTAAGAATAAATCTGGGGGTCGTGAGATTTGCCAAATAGACTAGCCGGCGTGATTCTAAGGGCAGATGTCTTCTGAGATTTTGCCCGGTGGATTCGGGGAGA
Organism: bacterium; assembly: GCA_035527515.1. NCBI lineage: Bacteria > bacterium. Next base: position 8,794 of record DATLAJ010000085.1, on the reverse strand, counting down.
CATCACAATTGAGAGCCATCTCACTCTTCTTCGCAGGGCTTCTCACATTTGCGCTTCTCTCGCCCTGCGCCAGGGCCAACGGCAAGTATGTCTGGCCGCTGACGAAACGTTTGGGGCTGAGCAGCGTATTCGGCGAGTATCGCGCGGCAAGGCTGCACACTGGCCTCGACCTGAAGACGGCCATGGTTACCGGGCTCAGCGTTCGGGCGATCGCAGATGGAGTCATCTATCGCCTTTCTGTGAGGTATCGCGGCTTTGGGAAGGCGCTTTATATTCGCCACCCCGACGGGCTGGTCTCGGTCTATGGGCACCTTGATGAGTTCGAGAACCGGCGCCTCGGCCTCGAGAACATCGTGTCCGCAAAAAGGAAGGAGAGCGGGGAGAGATACCCTGGCGACATCTTCATCTCAGTGCGGGTCAGGAAAGGGCAGTCGATCGGCTATTCCGGCGAAACTGGCTACGGGCTGCCTCATCTTCACTTCGAGCTCCGTCGCGGCGAGACCGAGCCGATTAACCCGCTTTCCATCTTCAAACAGAAGGACAATAGCGCCCCTGTCATCAAGAGGTTAATCATTCGCCCGCTCGGCCCCGATTCGCTCGCTGAAGGCCGGCACGGCGATCTCGTGATATGGCTCAAGGATGCCAATGGCGGCTATCGCAGCAGCAAGGCGCCCAGGGTGTCAGGAAAGTTCCTCGTCCTCGCCAACGCGTTCGACACAATCGACGCCGACAACCACTGCGGAGTGCATAAGATTGCACTATGGCTCGACAATGAACTTGTCTATTCGATGTGTTTCGACAAGCTGGACTACGGCTCGAGCTTCTACCGAGGTGGCCTCGTTTTTGACCACAAATACGCTTACTTCCCGCCGTCAAGCTACGTCTATAATCTGCACAACAGATATGGGGTCGCAGACCCGTGGACCATCACATGCAAGGACCGCGGAATACTCGACCTCTCTAGCGAGCCGGGGCTGCACACCCTCACTGTCAAGGCGTGGGACGACGCGGCCAACTGTTCCACGGCAACGGCACAGGTCAAGTCTGCACGTCAACAGCCTCGGCAGACCAGGCCACAGGAGGCGTTCCTGATAAAAGAGCACAGCAAACAAGCGCCGTTGGTTCAGGTTTGGGATGACTTCGCTGAGGTCTGGGTCCCCATTCCGAAGGCCGCGACCTCGGACGTTCCTCGAGCCGTTTTGTTGACGGCGAACGCTGCCTCTGGCCAGAGGCTCCGGCTGAAGCCTGTCGAGCGCTGCCTGGGATGGCTGTCAGCGAACATCCCCGTGGACGGGCGACTTCGTGGGCCAATTACCATCTCGATCAGCTCAGCCACACAGGGCAACGCAATCGCGCCGAGGACGCTCGATTCGGCCGTCCAGATCGTGCCGAAGGCCGGCGGCGTCCTGGAGATGAATGGGCTGAGGGTTGAGCTCCCTGCCGATGCGCTCTACTCAGACCAGGTCTTCAAGGTTATCTCTGTCCCGGCCAAGGAGTTGCCCGGTGTGCCCATCGTTTCGCAGCTCGTCCGAAAGGTCGTCCCAGAGGGCATCCCGCTCGACAAAGAGGTATTCGTCTCGTTTGAGTGCCCCGGGCAGATGCCTCAGGAGGACGTCGTCCGATGCGGACTCTACGAGTACAACAACAAAACCTCGAAGTGGAAATATCGAGGCAACGCTCGCAAGGGCGATAGCTCAGTCGGCTACGGCGTGCGATACCTCTCGACCTTCGGGCTGCTTGTCGATAGGGCGGGGCCCAAGATCGAGCTCTTGGAGCCGAAGCCGGGCGCTCGGCTTGGGAGAAGGGGCAACCGCCTGGTGGCGAGAATAACCGACGTTGGCTCGGGCATCGATTACAGGGCGGTCGTCGCCACGATCGATGGTGTCGAGATCGACGCTGAATACGACCCCGACCGGAAGCTGCTCAAAGGCAAGTTCAACCTGAGTCGCGCCCGCGGCGCTCACAAGCTGTCGATAAGGGCGTCCGACAAGGCCGGCAATCCCGCCAAGCCGCTCGACGTAACGCTTCACGGAGGGCCTCCGCTCCCGTAGGTGCCCACGGAGCAATCCTGAAGAGGCGCCGCGTGTTGCGCCCTCGCCAGTTACTCAAACCACAGGCCAGAGACTCTGCGGTCTTGGTTGAAAACGACCTTGACGTCGAGTATCGATTTTTTGAACTGGACCGTTACATAGACTATGTCGAACTCGCCAGACTTCTCTGTGCGGGTCTTGATCTGCCCGATGAAACGGCCGTGCGCCGAGAGCATCTTCTCCCAGGTCTTCTTGAGCTCTTTTGCCGTCAATGCAGCCCTGAGCCGCTCGTCGAAGCACGCCACCGCGGCATCGTAATCCTTGCCCGACATCTGCTCAACGAAGCCTTTGGCGAGGTGGACCAGCTCCTTGGTGGTCTCGGTGTCAACCCGCTGCTCTTCGGCAGGTTTAGGCGTTGTTTGGGCGACCGGTTCGTAGTTTTTGGTCGGGTCTGGCCTCACGAACCACAGTCCGGATATGCTCTTATTCCGATCGAAGACCACCTTGGCGTCGAGCTTCGCCAGCTTAAACTCACACTTGACGAAGACACAGATGAACCTCCCGCATTCCGCCGCTCGAACGCCGGCAAGACCGCGAAGGCGGCCGTTTGCCGAGGTGATCGACGCCCAGGTGTCCGCAAGCTCCTTCGCCGGCAGCGCCTCCTTCATTTCGCTCGTGAAACCCACAACCGCTTCACCGAAAGCACCTGCCGCCATCGAATTAACGAATTGCAGCGCCAGCTGCGTAAGGTCAGCCGGCGGCGGAATTGGCCTTTCCTCGTCCCGGCAAGAGATGGTTATGCACAACAGAATCAATGACACTGCAACAAGAGCGCGTCTCATCATAACTATTGTCTCCCTTCGTTGTGGTCTGACTCGAAGACTGATCGGCATAAGTATCTCGTATGAAGTGCCAATGCACAACTTCAGGATTGCCAACAAGCAAGGAACCCGTGAGTTTGGCGAGTGCCGGGGACTCCCCAAGAATGGTGAGGCGAGGAGCCTTTGCAGCGTAGCTAGGCGAGGCGCCAGACTAGCCACAATCGGGTCGAACGTGGGGTCAATTGTGTCCTTGACAGCTGGGCTAACGCTTCATTAGGATTGCGTGATATAAGAGAAAAGTAGCTCTGTTTATTGTTGTTCTCGAATGGAGGAATTGGCATGTTCGGAGCGTTTAGAGACCAGCTTCGGAAGGAGCTGGACGAGATCAAGAGTGCGGGCCTTTACAAAGAGGAGAGGATCATCACCTCGGCCCAGTATTCGGCCATCACGGTGAAGGGCGGCAAGAAGGTAATCAACTTCTGCGCCAACAACTATCTTGGGCTCTGCAACAGCCCCGAGGTGGTGAAACACGCCAAGGATGGGCTTGACAAGTATGCGTATGGGTTGTCGTCCGTAAGGTTCATCTGCGGCACACAGGACATACACAAGGAGCTCGAGGCGACGATCTCGAAGTTTCTTAGGAAGGATGACACGATCCTTTATTCGTCCTGCTTTGACGCCAACGGAGGCCTTTTTGAGTGTTTGCTGAACGACGATTGTGCGATTATCACGGACGCGCTTAACCACGCCAGCATCATCGATGGGATCAGGCTGTGCAAGGCGAAGCGCTACATTTTCAAGCACATGGATATGAACGACCTGGAGGCGAAGCTCAAAGAGGCGCAAGGCGCGAGGGTTCGGATGGTCTCTACTGATGGCGTATTCAGCATGGACGGCGACATTGCTCCACTGGACGGCATCTGCGACCTGGCTGAGAAGTATGACGCGTTGGTGATGCTGGATGATGCTCACGCCACCGGTTTCGTTGGCAAGACCGGGCGCGGGTCGCCGGAGTATCGCGGCGTCCTCGATCGCGTTGACATCATCACGAGCACCCTGGGCAAGGCGCTGGGCGGCGCAAGCGGTGGCTTTACAGCGGCCCGGAAGGAGATCGTCGAGTATCTCAGGCAACGTTCAAGGCCGTATCTGTTCTCCAATTCGCTGGCGCCTACCATTGCCTACACCGAGAACGAGGTGTTCAAGATGCTCAGCCGCACGACCAAGCTCCGCGACATACTTGAGGAGAGCACTATCTACTTCCGCGAGAAGATGACCGCGGCCGGGTTCGACATCAAGCCGGGCGATCACCCGATCGTGCCGATCATGCTCGGGGACGCGAAGCTGTCGCAGGATATGTCGCGTGACCTGCTCGCTCTCGGTATCTACGTGATTGGGTTCTTCTATCCCGTTGTGGCGAAGGGTCTGGCGAGAATACGTGTCCAGTTATCCGCCGCCCACACGAGGGAGCAGATCGACAAAGCGATAGACGCCTTCACTCAGGTCGGCAAGAAATACGGCGTAGTTTAATCTCACAAGTGGCGAAATGAGGGGCGGTTGGTTCACATCAACGGTGGGCTCGCCGCCCTTTTTCTAACTGGTGATCGCTTGAACTTCCAAGACTCAATCTTCGCGCTTCAGCGCTTCTGGGCAAAAAATGGCTGCGTAATCGTTCAGCCTTACGACATGCAGCTGGGCGCTGGCACATTCTGCCCGGCGACGTTCTTCTCGGTTCTGGGCCCGAAACCGGCGAGGATTGGTTACGTCCAGCCTTGCAGAAGGCCAACTGACGGCAGATACGGGGAAAATCCCAACCGGCTCGGCCACTACTTTCAGTTCCAGGTGATCATCAAGCCGCCGCCGGAGAACATCCAGGACATATACCTAAACAGCCTCCGGGCGCTTGGCCTTGCGCCCCAAAACCACGACGTCCGGCTCGTGCATGACGACTGGGAGTCGCCCACGCTTGGTGCGGCTGGCGTCGGGTGGCAGGTCTGGCTTGACGGGCAGGAGATCACGCAGTTCACATACTTTCAGCAGTTGGGAGGGGTAGAGCTCGACCCCGTCTCCGTCGAGATTACATACGGCATGGAGCGGATATGCAACTCGGTTCAGGGCGCAAGAAGCGTGTATGATCTTGACTGGGGCAACGATGTCAAATACGGAGACATATACCACGAGCGCGAGGTCCAGTTCTCGAAGTTCAGCTTTGAGGAGGCCAACGTCGATTCCATGAGGCGCCTCTTTGACCTGTTCGAGTCCGAATGCCTCAACCTGCTCGAGCGGAAGCTGGAACAGCCGGCTTACGATTTCTGCATTGCCTGCTCGCATTTCTTTAACATTTTGGACGCAAGGTCCGCTATCTCCGTCGCGGAGAGAGTCGCATACATCGCCCGCGTCAGGAAGATGGCCAAAGCTTGCGCCACCATGTATTGCCAGAGGGTTGCTGGAGAGCAGGTCAGACCCAGCGCCGGGTCGGCCCGACCAGTCTGACCCGTCGGACACGTCTGAATGGCGCCTGACCTTCAATACATCTAGCACTACTGGCGTGTTCAGGTGCTTGACCTAATGCTACGCAGTCAAGATACTAACGGTGCTTTTGAAGAGACTATTAGGCTATCGAAACCGGGGATTAGACCAGTTGCAGGATAATGTTAGGCGGACGCTTGGCCTGCGTGGGGTGCTTTCAATGCTCGTTCTGTCGGTCAGGCCGCTTTTGCACCTATTGTTCATGTGTCCGATCGATGCCGTGCGTGTTCGGCTCTTTGTCCGCAGGAGCAACCCGAACGATAAGGCGCCGCCTCAGTTCATATTGGCCTCAATCCTTCAATGGTACGACGTGTGGCAGCGCCCACAGCACTTCGCATCGCGCCTTTCGAGCAAGTTCGAGGTCTGTTTTCTCTCTCCCGTGCCCGTGCACCACATCGTGGGCGAGTCGCGGCTTTGGCTTGAACGTAGGATCAAGCAGGTAACCGGAAGCCTGACCGTCTTCGCCCCGCTTCTCCTGCCGGGCGAGAACAAGGTCGCGCTCATCCGGGCCATGAACCGCCTGCTCTGGGTCTCGTATCTGAGAGAGGCAGTGATCAAGCTGCGGATGGCGAAGCCCGTCTTATGGCTCAACTTTCCGTTCAACGATCGGCTCGTCCGGGCCATGCCATATCGCGAGGTGATCTACGACGTCATGGACGAGTTCGTCGAGTTCTCGATCGCTCCGAAAGGTGCGGTCAAGAGGGAGACGAAAGTGCTTGAGGCAGCGGCGTTCGTCTCAACCGGAACCTACTCGCTGTCCGAGAGAATGAGTGGGCTTCACGACAATGTGGAATACATACCTTGTGGCGTCGATTTCGAGCTGTTCAATGCTGTCGCCAGGCGCAGTCCGGAGCAGCCGCATGACTTCCCCACGTCACGGGGGCCGGTATTAGGTTACTTCGGCAGTTTGAACGAGCGCATCGACTCGGCTCTGATCGAGAGCGTGGCCAGGCGCCGGCCGGGATGGACTTTCGTCTTGCTTGGGCCATTTCAGCGCAGCTACTCGGGGCGCAGAGATTTTGGAAACATCCACTACTTGGGCCTTAAGGCGTATAGGTCTCTTCCAGCGTATCTGGCGTTCTTCGACATCTGTATGATGCCGTATAAGGTTACTGAGGCGACCAAGAAAATCAGCCCTGTGAAGCTCTTAGAGTATTTCGCAGCGGGTAAACCCGTAATAACCACGCGCATCCCGGACGTGCTTCGGTTCTACGAGAGCCTGGTTTGGGTGGCCGACGATGCTGACGAGTTCATCACGAAGGCGGAGGCCATACTTCGGATGAGAGGCAGCGGGCAGTTCAGTGCACAGACATACATAGATGTCGCCAAGAGGCGTTCGTGGGAGCAGATGTCGGAGCAGATGCTAAAAGGGATTCTTGAGGCGCTACAGTGAGAGTAGTAATGGCCAATCCTCAAGACATCTATTACGTTCCGTCTGCGACCCGGCCTGTTGAGCTGGCGGCGGCGCTTTCGAGGATGGGGCACGAGGTGACTTTGTTCTACTGGCCTCTTCGTGTGGCAGATCGGAAGTTTCCGAGGACGCGGGTCTCGGTATCGGAGGGCGTGAGAGTCGTTGCCGGGGTCAGGAGTAGATTCGAGACGCTGGAGAACCTGAGGAGGTTGATTAGCATCGGAAGGGATGCCGACATCATTCAGTTTCAGAAGTGCCTCCCTCCCTGTTCGATTGTCTCCATTGTTTGTGCGTGGATTCTAGGCAAGCCAGTTTGCTATGACTGGGATGACAACGAGACCTCGATAGTGAAGGAGTATCTGCCGACAGAGACGTTTGGGGCCTTGGTTTATGCGCTGGAGCGAGTGCTGCCGAGGCTTTGTAGCACCATAACTGTTTCTAGTCAGGCGTTACGAGACAAAGCAGTCAAACTTGGCGTGCCCCAAGAGAACATCTTCGATGCGCCGGTCGGAGCGAGGCTCGATCGGTTCAATCCCGATGAGCGAGGCGAGCGTATCAAAAGACAATATGGAATCGATGGGCCTTTAGTGTTATACATGGGGCAGTTGCAGGGAGCTAGCTACGGAGACCTTTTTCTAAGAGCTGCCCAAGTTGCGAACAAGCTGCGGCCGGATGCTTATTTCATGTTTGTCGGCGGCGGCGAGCGTCTTGGCATGTTGAGGTCTGCGGCGAGGGCTTTGGGCCTGGGTTCAAGGCTTCGGTTTAGCAATTACGTGCCTCATGAGGAGGTTCCCGAGTACTTGGCGGCAGCGGACGTGGTAGTGGCCACGTTTGCTCGGAACGAGACAACTGTTTGCAAGAGTCCGCTCAAGATAGTAGAGTATCTGGCCGCGGGGCGGCCCATTATTGCTAGCGACGTGGGAGATGTTCGTAGAATGGTCGGGGACGCAGGGATTGTGGTGGAGCCGGACAGCGCTGATGCGGTAGCCCAGGGCGTATCAAAGCTGCTGGCGGCTGACGAGTTGCGGGCCGAGCTTTCGGTCTTGGCACGTCGGCGAGCTGAGGATGTTTACAATTGGGATTCGACCGCACAAAACATGGTCAGGGCGTTCTCGAGGGGGGTTACAGTTGGCCCTGCACGTAGGCGGCCTCCGGCGTTTCTGGCGAAATATCTTGACAAGGGTCTAAAGTTGCACGAAAGTGGCAGTGAGAAAGAATAGGAAAGATTAACAATTATAGGTTAGAGCAACACAGCATGGTTCTGGACAGGGAAAGCAAACGAGCAGTAATACGAGAGTTCAGGCTCCACGATAGGGACACAGGTTCTCCTGAGGTGCAGGTGGCGATTTTAACGCGCCGCATCGAACAGCTAACTGGGCATTTCCAGGAGCACAAGAAGGACCATCATTCGAGGCGCGGGCTATTGAAGCTCGTCGGCGCCAGACGGAGACATCTCAATTACCTGAAGGCGCAGGATGTTGTCAAGTATCGTGAGCTTATCGAGAAGCTTGGCCTTCGTAAGTAGCATCTGGTGCTCCACATCAATTCCATGCTCCAAAATTGGAAAGGGATATGTTCCACAAAACACACGTAGAGATCGGCGGAAGACTTTTATCATTTGAGACAGGCAAATATGCCAGGCAAGCGGACGGTGCGGCGTTAGCCGTCTATGGGGAGTCGGTGGTTCTCGCGACGGCGGTATCCGACAAGAAGCCTCGAGAGGGGGCGGATTTTCTGCCCTTGGTGGTCGATTACATCGAGAAGACATACGCGGCGGGCAAGATACCGGGCGGGTTCTATAAACGAGAGGGCAGACCTCACGAGAAAGAGATATTGACATCGCGCCTCATTGACAGGCCGCTCAGGCCGCTGTTTCCCGACCATTATCACTTCGAGACGCAAGTGATTGCCTTTGTCCTATCGGCGGACATTGAGAACGACACGGACGTGATGGCGATCAACGCGGCGTCGGCAGCGCTCATGGTGTCCGATATTCCGTTCAAGGG